>CBIHQL010000613.1:0-2899 GCA_966211855.1 uncultured bacterium | reverse complement strand
CGCCCCACAGACAGCCACCGTCGCTTTTGACAAGTCAATGCCGAGTTGCTGAGATGCCTGCTCTACTTGCCGACAAATCACGTAAGCAGTGTGCGTATTGCCTGTTGTGAACCGCTCAAACTCTAGTTTGATATTGCGGACTTGGCGAATCTGCTGCAAGTTGAAGTTTTCAAAAATAATCGAGGAAAACCCACCCAGGGCTGTAATGTCAATGCCATGTTTTTGGGCATGAGCCATTGCATTCACGACTTTTCGGGTGGCAGCTTTAATGCGGCGAGTCGCGAGCATTTCTGGCAAAAAGCAAGACTCAACATATTTGCCGTGAATGACCTGCCCAGTAACGCTAGTGACGGTGATGTCGTCAACGATTTGTGGGGGCGCGCTACACCAGAAATCTAACCCTTGATCGGCATATTCGGGATAACCCAGATCGCGGGCGACAGATTGAGCGTGTTCTAAGCTAGTAAGGTGACCGATAAGACCAAACATGGACAGCTTTGCGTAGCCTAAGATTTAGGCTGAGATAGGGTTAGAGTCGAAAACAGAAGTTTTTAAAGGCGTTTTATAAATGACACAAAGTTGCCGATCAGCATCAGCTTTCCTGATCGGCAACGTGAGAAACTAGACCGGCGATCGCGCAGTATCACACCCAAAACTGAAAAATAGCGCTCAGTTAAGTTGCTTAGACTGCCGCCAAACCGTAAGCAGACATGCGCATGATATCGCGAGTGGTAAAGCCAATATTGCTGAGGGCTTCACCATACTGGATCATGAAGTCTTCAACGAGCGCTTCTTTTTCCATGCCCAAGATGTCAGCGTCGGCTTCAACTTGGTTGAGCATTCGCCACACGAGAGGCAGGTTTTGGCGATTAGCAGCTTCTAATTCTTCTTTGGAAGCTTCAAAGTTTGCTTTCAGCCATTCTTCACCAAAGTTGAGGTGGCTGTACTCGTCTTTGACTACGCCTTCGGTGATTTTGCGAGCAAAGTCATCTGCCACCGGGATATAGATGTTGTAAGCCGCGATCGCGAAGCACTCAATAATCAGCGACTGGATCAACAAGCAGGTGACAATCTGGTTATTGGCTGCTGCTTCTTGGAAGTTGCGATGCAAGTCAGCAAAGAACTGACGAGCAAAGTCCATGTCGGGGGTGACGGTTAGGTTGCGACCACAGGCTTCAAAACCTTTCTTGTGGCGGTTTTCCATTCTCGCCAAACTGACCAACTGATCGTGACTATCCGGCAGCAGTTCGGCTAGTTTCAGGTAGTTTTCGTGCGCCTCTTGTTCACCTTCAATCACGATCGCGTTGATCCGACTGTAGGCATCTTTGTAGGTAGCGCTATGGAAGTCAATGGCTGGACTGGCCTCAAGCTGCGGCATGGACTCTTGTCTCCTCATCGTGAATCAGTCGGGCGGGGTTCGACCCTAAAACTGTGGACAAAGATTGCAGTGGTTGAATATAACTTAATAATTTACAACCTAAAGCTACTTTACCTGGTTTAATGACGGATTGGCGAAGAATCGGAAATCAGGTTTTAGTTCCGCTGCGATCGCCAGAAGCCGCTAAAAAACTACGCTCAGGATTTATTTGGATATTAAATACGACGGTACTCTGTAGCCGGAAGATGAGAACTCGACCGGAAGTTGGATTTGTGAGCTTTTCCTGAAAAATGACGCGGGACTGCTTAGACTGGATTGAGACCCCCTCTTTGTGCTTCGCAGTCATTGTGGCATCTCCCAACGCTCAGCCCCATCCTTCGTCTACTTGGCTATCTGGCAACCTTTTGCGTTGGCAGGCGCTGTTGAGTGGGTTGAGTTTAGTTGGCTTACTAGTTGGGGCAGTTGTGGTGCTCTTACCCTTGGTGGTGGTGCTGCTCACTTCGGGCACGCCAACTGGAAAAACGCCTCACCTGGGCCTAGACGTGTTGCAAACCTGGTCTTGGGATAATTACCAGGAAGCTTGGCAGCGTGGGCATTTCTGGCTGGCATTTGCTAACTCCACCTTAGTGGCGATCGCTGTGACGGGGCTGCAAATTATCACCTCGGCGTTGGCAGGGTATGCCTTGGCTCGATTGCAGTTTTGGGGGCGACAGGCGGTCTTGCTGCTCGTGATTGCCACGCTAGTGATTCCATTTCAGTTGTTGGTGATTCCAGTATTTCTCGTGCTGAAATGGGGCCACTTGATTAACACCTACGGAGCGTTGATTTTGCCCACAGCCGCGAATGGCTTTGGCATTTTCTTGCTCAGGCAGTATTTTTTAACGATTCCGGTCGAATTAGAAGAAGCTGCTGCTCTAGATGGTGCAAATCGCTGGCAAATTCTTTGGCAGATCATGTTGCCTCTAGCTCGTCCAGCGCTTGTAACACTCTTTTTGTTCACCTTTATTGGCGAATGGAACGACTTGTTCAAACCGTTAGTATTTACAACTCGACCAGAATTGCAGACGGTGCAGTTGGCTCTCGCTAGTTTTCAAGAACAATTCACCAATAATTGGCCCCTGATGATGGCTGCAGTCGTCATCGCGACAGTGCCTGTAGTGATACTATTTCTCATCGGTCAGCGCCAGTTTATTCGCGGCATCGCAACAACTGGAATTAAAAATTAGAACGCTTGCAGGGGTTCTACACTCAGATGATGCAAAAACTGGGTTTGTTTTTGATTGTGGCGTCTTTTTTACCGTGGCTCGCGATCGCTGCTTTGCCGTTGCTGCCGTTATCGTTAACCCTGGCTCAGAAGGCTGTTTTAGTGCCTGCGCTGCTGGGTCTGGCTGAGGTCTTATTTTGGCCAGGTGTGCTGATTGTCGGCAAAGAAACCGCCCAACGTTACAAACAGTTTTTCAGTTTCAAAACCATTGGGCGATCGCTCAAACGAGGGTTTCGGCATCTGACTCGCAGGCTTTA
>CBIHQL010000612.1:0-2909 GCA_966211855.1 uncultured bacterium | reverse complement strand
GTTGTCAGAAGCGGCTCGTAGCCAAAATCTAGCGGGTGCTTTTGCGATCGCCCCGCAATGGCAGCGGCAAAAACCAGCCTCAGTCTTGTTGTTGGATGACATTTACACCACCGGAGCGACAGCTCGCTCAGCGGCTCAAACGTTGCGATCGCAGGGCATCCGAGTTGTAGGAATGGTGGCGATCGCACAAGCCTTACCCCACTCCCAGCGTGAACTTAAGAGGGTTGAGCGGTAGAAGGACGACGAGAGGGCAGAGAGGGGCCAAAAATTGGGCTGGGGTCTAGTCCACTAATCTGTTGAAATTGCTCTGGGGTGAGGGTGCTCGCGATCGGTTGGCTTTCCCAAGCTTTGAGTTTGCGGTGAACTTGCACTAAAAACTGAAAGCCGCGCAGCAAAGGTATGGCTAACCAATGATCGACCAAAGTTTCTACCAAAGCCAATTCGATCAAAGGTGAAGGATACACCTGCAACAGGTCTTCGAGATAATCTTCAAAGTCATCAATTGGGTCGGCTTCGCAGTGCTGCAATTGATAACTATTGACGATATGTTTAACCCGTTGGCGGTTTAGTTGTTCCGAAATGTCCATCGATACCTCAGCCATAATGTTGCTGATGGAATGGGGTGAGTTGTTACTTAGAAATCTCTAACTACTTGTTAACTCAAACGGTGTGCTCAAAATTTTACCAAGCTCTGATTTAAAGAAAGAAAATAATTCTAATTCTTTTCATTTTATTAATTCCTTTTAGGAAATTGCCAGAATGATGGCTGTAAGTGAATCAAAAAAGGTAATGAAACAGCCATAGCTTGCGATCGCACCGATATGAGAAACTGATGCAAAAGCTTTGATGGGGCAGGCAACGATCGCAGGCTCTCACTCACCAATCTAGACTCGCAGCGCTCGACCATGAAAAAATTTTCGACCTATACTTCTTTATTAATCACCGGCACTCTCCTGTTCAGCGCTTGTAGTCCAGGGCCAACGTCAACCAGCAGCAACAATACTCCTGGCTCTAGCGCTACTTCAGCTACCTCCCCGGCAGGCAATGCAAGTGCGATTCCGATTGGGGTGGCAGTGGCGCAAACTAGTAATGTCTCGTTGCTGGGGCAAGAACAAGTTGCTGGCGCTAAAATTGCCGAAAAATATTTCAATGACCAAGGCGGCATCAACGGCACCCCCATCAAGTTAGTGTTTCAAGATACGGCGGGTGATGAAGCAGGGACGATCAACGCCTTTCAGACTTTGATCACCAAAGATAAAGTCGTAGGAATTGTGGGGCCAACTTTGTCACAGCAAGCTTTTAGTGCCGACCCGATCGCCGAACGTGCCAAAGTACCTGTCCTCGGCCCCTCGAATACTGCTAAAGGAATTCCGCAAATTGGTGACTACATTGCTAGAGTTTCAGCTCCAGTTGCGGTGGTAGCTCCAAACTCACTCAAGGCTGCTTTGAACTTAAATCCGCAAATTAAAAAAGTTGCAGTTTTCTACGCACAAAACGATGCCTTTAGCAAATCTGAAACTGAAACCTTTCAGCAGGCTGTAAAAGAGCAAGGGTTAGATTTGGTAACGGTGCAAAAATTCCAAACGACCGAGACTGATTTTCAAACCCAGGTGACGAATACGCTAAACCTCAAGCCTGATTTGGTGATTATTTCTGGTCTTGCTGCTGATGGTGGCAATTTGGTACGGCAGTTGCGCGAACTCGGTTATAAAGGGCTGATTATTGGTGGAAATGGCCTGAACACTTCCAATATCTTCCCCGTTTGCAAAGCGCTTTGTGATGGAATTTTGATTGCCCAAGCTTACAGCCCTGATCAGCCTGGTGCAGTGAATACCGCCTTCCGGCAAGCCTACCAACAGCAATATAAGAAGGAGCCGCCTCAGTTTAGTGCTCAGGCATTTGCGGGGGTGCAGGTGTTTGTTGAGGCGTTGCAGAAGGTAGATAACAAAACCAAAGTTAGCCAACAACCGCTGCCGCAAATCCGAGATGCTCTCAATCAAGAGTTGTTAGTTGGCAAGTACGAAACACCACTGGGCGAAATTGCCTTTACCCCTGAAGGTGAGGTAGTGCAGAAAGAATTTTATGTCGCCCAAATCAAAATGGAACCGGACGGCAAGAATGGTAAGTTTTCATTTTTGAAATTTTAAGGTCGTTTTGACAGCCGACGATGGATATCACTCTGGTTTTGCAGCAGTTTCTCAATGGTTTATCTATTGGTAGCGTCTACGCCATTTTTGCCTTGGGATATACCTTGATTTTCTCAATTTTAGGGATTATCAATTTTGCCCACGGTGCCATTTTTACCTTAGGTGCTTATTTCACCTACACCTTGATGGGAGGAGCCTTTGGGTTTAACGGCCTCTTAGCCAATGCCTCGTTGCCGGTGCAATTACCCTTTGCGATCGCCCTGATTCTCGGTAGCAGTTTGGCAGGTTTAGTGGGGGTTGCGATCGAGCGCTTAGCCTTTCGCCCCTTACGCCGACGACAAGCAGATCCACTACTCACGGTAGTTTCGAGCTTGGGGGTGGCAGTGGTGGTTGTTAATCTCATTCAATATTTAGTTGGGGCCGAGATCTACACCTTTCCTGCTGATGCTTATGGCAATCTACCTGCCGCGATCAACTTTGGGACTGCTGCTCGGCCTGTGATGATCCGCAGTGTGCAGGTGGTGATTTTTGCCGTCTCGGTGGTGATTTTGACGATCTTAAGCTTCTTGATCAATCGCACCAAGTTTGGCAAAGCGATGAAAGCTGTAGCCGAAGACCCGGTTACATCCAGTCTCTTAGGCATCGATACCGATCGCTTTATTGTCTTAACCTTCTTTGTTAGCAGTTTCTTGGGCGGTTTGGCAGGCACTCTAGTTGGCTCTAGTGTGAGTATTGCTGGCCCTTATTTTGGCATTGCCTTTG
>CBIHQL010000611.1:0-2914 GCA_966211855.1 uncultured bacterium | reverse complement strand
TGCCCATCCGTGATAGGGGCACTCTAACAACCCATCTTCGGCAACGCGGCCTTCTGAAAGCGGAGCCAGACGGTGGGGGCATTGGTCAGTAAAGGCTCGCCAACAACTTGCTTGCGGATCCCACCACAGCACCAGGTCTTCGCCTAACAACGTGAATCGAGTCAGGGTGGTTTTGTCGAGATCTTCGACATAGTGAACGGGATACCACGCTTCTTTGCAGTCGAAACGGGTTGGGTCATTGCCACCCGCTGGCAGCTCGTCAGATTGAGTAGGTTGGAGGCGCTCTTCAGTCAACATGCCCGAAACTTAAGTGATGGGGTAAACAACGATCTTCATATATCGTAACGATTGTTAGCGGCGATCGCCTGTCTTGGGCACCACTATCAACACCGATTTCACCGGACGCTCAACTGGCTGGCCTGTTTCGTCTACTCTGCCATACTGAGTCTTGCCTTGATAATAGAGAGCCGACGAGCTACCTCCGTCCAGGTTAAGGGCTTGCGTGACGTTGAGAGTTTGCAAATAAGCGATTAACTCGGCAATAGACATACCCGAATCGTTTGGTTGGTCTGATTGTTGAGCCGCCATTACCAAAACCAGGCTCCCATCAGATTTGAGGCCAACTGCACTTCTAGCATTGCGCTGGTTCAGGCCAATGGGGTCACGAGTCACCATCCCGTTTTCTATTTTGAGAAATGCTTCTGCTTCAGCCGTGAAGGTGGGTAGTAGTTGAGGGCCAGCACCAAGTACATCAATTAACTCACAATTGGTTGGAATGGGAGTAGGATGCGCCACAATCTCGTAAACCTGTTTTGTCCCGCACAGATATCGTCGCCACTCACTGCGATCGCGAATTTGATCTAGATAGGGAGACAAATCAGGATTCTGGGTAAGACGTTCGTTAGTGTTGGGGTCAGCGGCTTGCTGGCGTTCCACAGATACATGCGAGGTGGATTTTTGATTGACCGGATCGAAAAAACCGCCATTAATTACGGCGATCGCTTGATGTTGCTGAGCAAATGTCTCTAAAGAATCTACTATTTCGGCGATCGCTGACTTGACCACATAGTTGCTCTCTGGTGGAATCGTCAGGGTGTAAACAGTGCTATGCGGTAGGGTTGCAGTTTTGAATTCCAAGGTTATCTGAGGTTGGGGAACGTTCACTAAGATCGGAGTGGGTTGAGGGGGCATATCTGCGGTGATACAACCCGCGATCGCTAAAATAGACAGTGCGCCACTGAGCAGCCAGATTTTTCGCACTAGATTCTCCGCCCTCCAAATCTGAAGATCACTCAGAGAATATCAAACACCCTGAGCAAGCAGGGCATACTGAAGCTGACTCTCGCATTTTTTACAAATATGTCGCTTGCCTCTGGTCTCCATAATCTCCAAACTCTAATCTTATCCTTTCACCCGGTGATTGTGATTGAAACCGTAGAGGAAGAACGGGTACAGAGCTTATTGAGAACGGCTACAGAAGAGATGAAGACACTGCTCTTTGAATGGAGCATTACCCAAGGACTGGTGCGATCGCAGGGAAACGTGAACAGTCATTGGGTGAATGAATATACCCCGGTCGGCAACACTAAGCAGACGGCATTTGAGCAGACGACTGATCCACTGCGGATGCTCAAAGAAATTGAAGAGATGACCAATAAAGGTGTGTTTTTGCTCAAAGATTTTACCAAGCACCTGGATGATCCTGTGATTGCGCGGCAGTTTCGCGAAGTTGCCCAACGATTTACGCAAAAAAATTCCACCCTTGTGATTACAGGGGAGACGATCAAATTGCCGCCAGAAGTTGCTCATAGTGCGGTTTACTATGATCTCAAGTTGCCCAACCGAGATGAGTTGTACCAAGTCGTTTCTGATGTGGTGCGATCGCTGAAGACTAAAAATCATATTCAAGTTCAAATGCACAATCAAGATGTGCAAGCGTTAGTGCAAGCGCTCAGTGGCATGACCTTAAGCCAAGCGCGTCAGGTGATTGCCTACGCTGCTCTCGAAGATGGCAAACTCACTGCTAGCGATATTGATCGAGTGTTGCAACGTAAAGCTCAAATCATCCGAGAAGGTGGCTTGCTAGAGTACTTTCCCATGACAAACAACAGCCTAGTCTTGGGTGGCTTTGAGAATCTCAAACAGTGGTTAATGCGAGCCAAGGTCGGGTTTAGCCAACAAGCGCAAGCCCTCAATCTCACACCTCCTAAAGGAATTATGATCGTTGGTATTCAGGGCTGTGGTAAGTCTCTGGCGGCTAAGGCGATCGCGCGGGAGTGGCAAATGCCGTTGCTAAAACTCGATGCCGGGAGACTCTACGATAAATATATTGGTGAATCAGAAAAGAACTTCCGCCAAGCCATCAAGCTCTCTGAATCAATGGCTCCCACGATCTTGTGGATTGATGAGATCGAGAAAAGTTTTGGTAGTAGCAACAATGAAACGGACGGAGGTCTCAGTCGGCGGTTATTTGGCTCGTTTCTGACTTGGATGCAAGAAAAGTCTCAAGAAGTCTTTGTGGTGGCAACGGCAAATGATATTTCTAATCTCCCTCCCGAACTGCTCCGCAAAGGCCGCTTTGATGAAATCTTCTTTGTAGATCTGCCCGATGAGCAAGAAAGAGCGACGATCTGGAAAATTCATTTAGCTCTCCGCAAGCAAGCTCCAGAACAGTTCAATGTCGCTGAGTTGGTGACAGCAAGTGCAGGGTTTAGTGGCGCTGAAATTGAGCAATCCTTAATCTCAGCTCTCTATCACGCTTTATATCTCAACCAACCCTTAGATACAGCTCTTTTACTTCAATCTGTTCGTAGTCTAATTCCCCTATCTGTGTCTCGTCGCGAAGAACTCGAACAACTACGGGCGATCGCTCATGCCAGATTTGTGAGTGTTCGCTAGCTAAAACATACTAAAA
>CBIHQL010000610.1:0-2919 GCA_966211855.1 uncultured bacterium | reverse complement strand
AGCCCTCAACCCGACGCGCTCCAAGGTAGTTGGGAGTAAAGTTTTCTAATTGTTTTCCTGGCGCAAGGATAAAAGTCTCTGAGGGGGGCTGTAAACGACCGCTAAAAAAGGCAACAACGGGTTTAGACATGATCTTATAGGGATAGGGCTTACTGTCAGTAAGCGGTCATTCAATCGATTAGCTGCTTATTCATCAGAAGCAGAGTTCTGAGACCGGATTGTAACTAGACCTAACAGAGCGTAGAAATGCGATCGCTAACGGATTGCTCTTCTTGCTTTGCGATCGTCCGATAGAGCTGCGACAAATGTTGTCCTCTTGCCTGCCAACTGTAGAGCTCGTTGACGCGGCGCTGACCTGCCTGCCCCATCTGACGGCGCAACTCTGGATCTTGGGCCAACTTGGCTAGGGCGATCGCTACTTCCTTAACCACTTGATCCGGCGTTTCAGCAGATACTTTGAAACCTGTCTCCTTTGTCACTTGAGTGGCAGGCCCCCCTAAATCTAAGCAAACCACTGGTCGATTCATAGCCATTGCTTCAACACAAACCCATCCGCCTGAATCATGCAGGCTGGTATGAATCAAGGCATGACATTGGCTGAGACGGTCAAGAGTTTCATTGCGGGGTAGCCGCCCCCAAAATTTGACCCGGCCTGCAATTCCTAATGAGGCTGCTAGAGCCTCAAGATTCCTCAGCTCTGGCCCATCCCCACAAATCCAGTATTCTGCGTTAGCTGGTAAAGCTGCAGCTGCAAAGCTACGAATACCCAAGTGCAAACCTTTCCAGTGAAGCAACCTAGCCATACTGATAAACCGAATAGGCTCATGAGGTGGCTCAGGGTACTGACTCAGCGCCTGAAGTTCATCCGTGGCTAGCGCCGACTCGGGAAAAATTTCGGGCTCAACCTGGGCAATTTTCCGGAGCCGCTGAGCCGTATCTTCTGTTGTAACGCGCACGAGGGCACTCCGTTCAGCGGTGATACGAGTGAAGGGATCTTTTTCCCCAAGCCAGTGAGCAAAACCACGGGCAAATTCGTAGAGGCGAGCGCGTAGGTTAAAGTCCTTCCAGAAAGCAGAAGGTGCAGTTTCTCCCCCCCCGACGGAGCCCCAAATGAAGGGAACAGGTAGGAATGACAAAAAGCTAGGGGTAGAGTACCGGACATACGTAACGTGATGAACCACGTCAAAAGGCAATTGGGGAAGTAATTGCCGTATAGCAAAGTAGGCGAAAATTTGCCAGAGGTAATAATGCAGGAGCGTTCCAGACTTGCACCACCCACGCAACCATCTTGGCACATCGCAGTAGATAAAGTGCAAATGATCTGGTGTGGGAGAAAGTTGGTTAGTTTCAATGAATGGTCGGTTGTCTTCACGGGTGACGACCCAAACCTGTTCATATTTTGCAACTTCACAGGCCGTGTTCCACCCAACGCCGGGTTCAGAGCCCATATTCGGGCGACAGGAATAGGCGGAAATCAAAACTTTGAGCGGCTCCATACCAGCTAGCTCCTCGTAATCAGGGCAATGATTTTGGCCATCAGCTCAGCCGCAGCTTGAGGACTATATTGGCTCATGATTTCTTGAGAGCGAAGGCCCATCGATTGAATCAAGTCTGGCCTCTCAATGATTTTCTGCATTGCCATTGCTAATTCAGCTGGATGATTGGGGGCGAAGCAGTAGCCATTTTCACCTTCGAGAACCAGTTCAGAAGCTCCAGCTCCCTTCGAACAAAGGACAGGTTTACCCAGAAGCATTGCTTCTAAAACTACCATGCCCCAAGTGTCTTCAAAGGTGGGTAAAACAAAAACATCGGCATGGTGAAAGTAGGTACTGATATCAGCGTAATTGACAGAACCTACCCAGACAAAACAGTCTTGTAATTTCAACTCATGGCTTAGCGCTTCAAACTCAGAACGCTGAGCTCCATCGCCTACAAGCAGAACCGTAAAATTATGAATACCCGATGCTTTCAGATGGTGACAGGCTTCTAGTAAACATTGCACACCTTTGCGATGCACAATGCTGCCAACAAATAGAAACACAGGATGCTGCAAGTCAGAGAACTTAATAAGATGCTGGGAATTAATGAATTCAAGATCTGCATTCATCCCTGGTAGCGATCGCACATCCGGCACCTCGTAGGGTTGAACAAAAACCCTGGAATCAGGCGCGTTGAGAGTTTTAACTAAATACTCTTTACCGGCACGGCTATTAGTGATGCAAGCGTCTGCCATGCGAACCATCAGTCGTCGTAGAGCTAGCCGTAACGAGGAATTTTGGTAGTCTACGCCAGGAGAACTACCTTCGTAGGCCAAAATAACCTTCCAGCCTCCAATCCACTTCAGAAATAGTGCGAGAAGGCTCCAGATTCCAAAGGAACTGGAGAAGACCACATCAGGTTTATAGCTCAACAAGTGCGGGACAATTTTGGGTGATAAGTAGGTAAAGTTATCTCCATAGCTCGTTTTAGACTGCGTTACAGCAATAACTTTGCGCTCACCCACCACTTCAACATCAAGTGAGTTCTCAAACCCTTTCGCAAATCCAGGAAACAAACCAGTAAAAACCTTGGTGTTTGGAAAAAGTTTAGTCAGTTCACTCAGTGAGGGCTGCCAATAGAACCAAGCTGTGGGGACTAACCAAGCTATCTGTAACCGACTCATAGAGATACATTACCCGACATGAATGGTTTGATTTAATCGATTGAATATCGTGGCGGAAAATTGGGTCGATGAATTTTGGTTGGCGAATTGTTGCATCTTGAGGACGTCGCCGATTCCACCAGGGGAGTGGAAAAATTGCTCGATGCCTGCTGCAATTGCCTTAGGTCGGGTCGTGTCAACGGCAAGGCCGAGCTGGTACTGTTTCACCAACTCTCCCATCAGCCCATAATCTGAGCTCAATACAGGCTTTTGAACTG
>CBIHQL010000609.1:0-2919 GCA_966211855.1 uncultured bacterium | reverse complement strand
AATTTAGGCGCATGATATCTCTCGGCAAGGCGATTGATGATCTCTTGAAAAAAGAGGCGATCGCTCTCTGTTGGAATCAGCCAAAATGAAATGCTTAAGTTCAATACCTACCTCCTGCTTGATGAAATTAGGAAAACCTGCAAATAATCAGCGAGGGATCTAAAATATTTTCGTGCTTGGCAACTTGGATTTCTAAATAGTGACTGCCAGTGTCAAAAATCTTCTGAACAGCATCAAGGGAGGTCATACGCAAAACTCCAAGTAGCAAGAAACCCATCAGCTCCATGAGATGCGGCGCGATCGCTCTGAATCTCTGCCGAGTGCATCCTCACCAAACTGAGAAATGGGTTGCTATTGAACTTGAGTCTTATTTTTAACTATTCCAAGCGTTGCCTGCGTCTACTGCAAGATGGTTTTCGAGACAATCCGGGTTTTCTTGCGATCGGCTTCTGAAAGTTCTTCCCCCGCTTGTAGTCGTGTGGCGCTGCCTTGTAAAACCGTAGCTGCTCCGCGATCGCCCATTTGCAAAGCCGTTTTGGCAGCCGTTTGTAGCATCGTGGCGGCTCCAGCGCGATCGCCCATTTGCAGTTTGCTTTCGGCAATTTGAGTTTGACGATACTTTGCCAATGCCAGAATATGCTGCTGCACTTCCGGGTCGGGTGATGGCTGGAAGCTCTGTTGCACCTCAACTTCAACCGGAATTGTCTCAGAGACTAAATCGGTTTTGCCTTGAGCAGGGTCGTCGTAGCACACTTGCACTCGTGCGATCGCATGTTGGCCTTCAGGTAAACCGCTGATATACAAATTCACCAAGACAACGCGAGGCACATCGGTCATCAAGTCGCCCAACCGCACCCTGCACCATCCAGCCTCCTGTTGCAGCGGCAGCTCAATCGTATCAGGAGCCACCTGAGCGATCGGCTTCAGTTCAGCCAGACGCACATTGGGCATCAACGATAGTTGCAAATAAGCATTGGTCAACCCCACCGCCTGCGCTCGGTCAAACAAACGACTAAACGTATCGATCGCCTGCTCCGATGCTTGGATGTAAGACAGCGTGCCTCCAGCCGCATCAGCAATTTTTTCTAAAATATCTTGGTTCCAGTGGTCACCAAAACCCAAGGTATTGAGCGTCAAATTATAGCCAGCCGCAACTTCTGAGAGCTTCAGGCAGCGTTGATTATCGCCGTGCTCATTTTCGCCATCCGTGAGCAAAAAGGCTTGCGAAATCGTGTCTTTCTTGCCTTTAGCGAGTTCTTCAATGCCCAACCGCATCCCCTCATCAATTGCGGTGCCACCTCCGGCCTTGAGTTGGGCGATTTGAGCTTTGATCTGCTCAGGGTTATCAATCACTTGGTTAGCAACCAGCACTTTAGCGCGATGGTCAAACACGATCACCGAGATGCGATCGCCCGGAGCCAGCTGATCAATCAACCGCTGGGCTGCTTGCTTCACGGTCTCCAGGGGGTGCCCATTCATCGAGCCGCTGTGGTCAAGAATCAGGCACAAATTGAGAGGAATATCACGATCTTGGGTAGCTTCAGCGATCGCAGACACCGAAATTGCCAGTTGGCGTTGGCTGTTCGATTGCGCCACATCGACATTTTTTTCATTCAGGGCAGGTTTTAGCGAGACTTTCATGACCCCGGCTCCTAAGGAGGCAAGTTGCAGAGACTAGCGAGTAACTTCACCCCCTACCTGCCCCGCTACGGAAGCATGGCTCAAACCGCAAAAAGCGAAATAAGCGGTCAGAAAGTGGGATTTCGGCTGTCAGATTCGGGGGCACGCTACTATTGTTAAAAATAGCGCCGTTAATTTCAGGCAACGACACGCACAGGCTATGAACTTACCGATCCAAGCCGCTCAATCTCCCTACTACGGCGGAGATGGGTATCGAACCCCGCCCCCGGACTTGCCCTCCTTGCTACTCAAGGAGCGGATTGTCTACTTGGGGATGCCGTTAGTCCCCGCTGTCACTGAGCTAATCATCGCAGAATTACTTTATCTCCAGTACGAAGACCCCGAAAAACCGATCAAAATCTACATCAACTCCACCGGGACTTCGAGCTACAACGGCGACCCGATCGGCTTTGAAACCGAAGCCTTCGCCATCTGCGACACGATGAAATACATCAAACCTCCCATTCATACCATTTGCCTGGGTTCGGCAATGGGGATGGCAGCCATGCTGTTGTCAGCGGGCACCAAGGGATGTCGTGCCAGTTTGCCTAACGCCACCATCGTCTTGCACCAACCGAAGAGTTATGCTCGAGGTCAAGCAACCGATATTCAAATTCGGGCGAAGGAAGTGTTGGCTAACAAAACCACGATGGTCGATATTCTGTCGCGCAATACCGGACAAACCCCCGAAAAAATTGCCAAGGACATGGATCGGATTTTCTACATCACCCCTCAAGAAGCTGTGACCTACGGCTTGATTGACCGAGTGCTAGAAAAAGAAGATCTTGCTACCCCTCCCCTGCCCGCAGGCATTATTTAAGCAGTGAGGCGTTAAGAGCCAGGAGTGATGTGTTCAGAATGATTGACCTCTCACCCGCTCACCCCTCACCTGCTCACCCCTCACTTCACTAATTGACGGAGTATTATTATGCCGATTGGCGTTCCTAAGGTTCCCTACCGGATGCCGGGGGAACAATTCACCCAGTGGATTGACATCTACAACCGCCTCTATCGGGAGCGCATTATTTTCCTGGGTCGCGATGTCGATGATGAGATTGCCAACCAGATCATCGCCGTGATGCTCTATCTCGACTCAGAAGACCCCGGCAAAGATATTTATCTCTATATCAACTCTCCTGGTGGTTTGGTGACCGCAGGCATGGCAATTTATGACACCATGCAGCACATCAAATCTGACGTGGTGACGATCTGTGTTGGTCTTGCAGCTTCAATGGGTTC
>CBIHQL010000608.1:0-2920 GCA_966211855.1 uncultured bacterium | reverse complement strand
GGGAAAACTGCCAACGCTGAGGTGCAATTCACGCAAAACCAAATGCTCAAGATTGCGTGAAGAAATCTAAACTTGAAACATTGAGTGGGAATCAACGGTTAGGGAAAAGTATGCCCAGGGTAACAGCTCAAGGAAAAAGCTTCACCTGTGACGTAGGAGCAAATTTGCGACAGGTGTTATTAGCTGAAGGTGTGGCGCTGCACAATGGCAATGCCAAACTCATCAACTGTCGCGGCTTAGGAACTTGTGGGACTTGTGCTGTGGCTGTGACGGGAGCGGTATCAGAACCGAATTGGCGCGATCGCACTCGCCGCTCGTTGCCTCCTCATTCTCCCACGCGAAATCTCCGCTTGGCTTGCCAAACTCAAGTCTTAGGTGATGTCGAGGTGACAAAATTTGCAGGCTTTTGGGGGCAAACCGAGCAACCGCTTTGGGCTCCAGAAGGATAGACTGAAGAAGGTCTGGTCGGTGTTTCTGCCTAAATAGAGGGATGAAAAACAAGCATCGGCAGCAGTATAAAAAGCTGAAGCGATCGCAACCATGAGATGAACCACAGATGAACAGGGTTCCAACAGGTATAGTTATTTTGGTCGTTATCGCCATTGGGATAGGAGCATTTATCGCGCTCCGTTCGCACAATTCAGGGCAGACGATTAATTCAATACCCGCATCACCCGGCGTAACCACATCACCCGGAACAGCAACATCGTCTCAACCAGCACGGAGTGTGGGGTTTTCCACTCAGCAAGGGGGAACTGGGCAGAGACAGACTAGTGGTACAACGACCCCCACTGGCACTACCACTTCGACAGGACAATCCACGGGGACTCCCTCTGCTAGCAATACCACCCCGACGGTACAACCTGGTGTCACACCCACCAACCAAAACCCGACAGGTGCTGGAACTAAACCTGTACCTGCACTTTGGTAATTTTCTGCGAGTTTATTGTTAGTTAGTTTGAATGGATACAACCCGTGACGTTCTGATCATTGGCGGCGGCATCGTTGGCCTAGCGATCGCGATTGAATTGAAATTGCGCGGGGCTGATGTCATGGTGATCAGCCGCGACTTTAAGCAAGCAGCCACCCACGCCGCTGCCGGAATGCTGGCACCCCAAGCCGAAGCCATTGCACCGGGGCCGATGCTGGAACTGTGCTTGCGATCGCGATCGCTCTACCCCGACTGGACACGCAAGCTAGAAGAACTCACGGGTGCAACTACCGGATATTGGCCTTGTGGCATTTTGGCACCGCAGTGGTCGGGTGAAGTTCCTACGCAGTCAGCAATTGACGCAGCCGCAAATTCGGGGGCGACCTGGCTTGATGCAGTAGCCATTCACCAATATCAACCCGGCTTAGGCTCAGACGTGACCGGAGGTTGGTGGTTCCCGGAAGATGCTCAGGTCGATAATCGTGCCTTAGCTCAAGCTTTATGGTTGGCAGCGCAACAGTTGGGTGTTGAGGTTCGCGATGGCGTAACGGTCGAGGCGATTCAGCAGCAACAGCGGCAAGTCGTACGGGTTCAGACCAACGCTGGGGACTACCGCGCCGAGCATTACGTCTTAGCGACGGGGGCTTGGTCGCAAGAACTTCTGCCCGTTCCGGTACAACCCCGCAAAGGTCAAATGTTAGCGGTGCAGGCTCCTCTGACAGCGGGCGATCGCTTACCCTTACGGCGGGTGTTGTTTGGCCCCGATACATACTTTGTACCCCGTCGCGACGGACGGATTATTATTGGAGCCACCAGCGAGTCGGTTGGCTTTACCCCACACAACACCCCAGCAGGCATCCACACCCTGCTCACCCGTGCCACTCGGCTGTATCCCGAAATTGCCGAGTTTGCCATTCAAGAATTTTGGTGGGGGTTCCGCCCTGCAACTCCCGATGAACTGCCGATTTTAGGGGCGAGTGGCTGTCATAATTTAACTTTGGCAACCGGGCACTACCGCAACGGTATTCTTTTGGCTCCCATTACCGCTCACTTGATCGCTGATTGGGTAGGAGCCCGCAAAGCCGATCCGCTACTGGCTCATTTTAGTTGGGAACGCTTCCATCGCTCGACTTCAGCGATCGCGCCCTCACCCTCTCCGTCTGCTTCTGTTGTTTCGTCAAGGTCTACTTCAGTGCTTGCTCACGCGACTCCCGCCACCCCTCAACCCATTGACTCGCCAGATCTAGCCATCGATACACCGCTGGTGATTGCGGGTCGCAGTTTTCGATCGCGCTTGATGACAGGTACGGGCAAGTATCGCAGCATTGCCGATATGCAGCAGAGCGTGGTGGCGAGTGGTTGCGAGATCGTCACGGTCGCAGTAAGACGGGTACAGACCAAAGCGCCAGGACATGAAGGTTTAGCCGAGGCGTTGGACTGGCAAAAGATCTGGATGCTGCCCAATACGGCTGGGTGCCAAACTGCTGAAGAAGCGATTCGGGTGGCTCGTTTAGGGCGAGAGATGGCAAAGCTGTTAGGTCAGGAAGACAACAACTTTGTGAAATTAGAAGTGATCCCCGACGGCAAATATTTGCTGCCTGACCCGATTGGGACGCTGCAAGCTGCCGAACAATTGGTCAAAGAAGGCTTTGCAGTACTGCCCTACATTAATGCTGACCCCTTACGAGCAAAACGCCTCGAAGAAGTAGGTTGCGTCACGGTGATGCCCCTTGGTTCTCCCATCGGCTCTGGGCAAGGGATTCGCAATGCTGCCAACATTCAAATCATTATTGAAAATGCGAAAGTACCTGTGGTGGTAGATGCAGGCTTAGGCGCACCCAGTGAAGCGGCTCAAGCCATGGAAATGGGCGCAGATGCTTTGCTGATCAACACGGCGATCGCAGAGGCACAAAACCCCATGGCAATGGCACGGGCGATGGGGCTAGCAGCTGAGGCAGGTCGCTTGGCTTACTTAGCAGGTAGGATTCC
>CBIHQL010000607.1:0-2928 GCA_966211855.1 uncultured bacterium | reverse complement strand
TGACTCAGGGAGCCAAAAGCTTGACGACAGCTGAGTTAGTGGCAATTCTTTTAGGGACGGGTCAAGGCCCAGGAAAACTCTCAGCTTTGGGGTTAGGGCAATTTATTTTGCAAGAGTTTGGTCAGCACCAGCGCGACCCTCTAGAGGTGCTTCGAGAAGTCAATGCGGCTGAGTTGATCAAGATTTCGGGTGTGGGGCCAGCTAAAGCGACGACTATCTTGGCTGGTATTGAGTTGGGTAAAAGGGTGTTTCAGACTCGTTTAGCTGAGCGATCGCTGATTGATAGCCCTGCTTCTGCGGCGGCGGCTTTGAGTCATGAGTTAATGTGGCAGTCTCAAGAGCGATTTGCCGTGATTTTGTTGGATGTGAAACACCGTCTCTTAGGCACCCAAGTCATCACCATTGGCACCGCAACCGAAACATTAGCCCATCCTCGCGAGATTTTTCGAGAAGTGATTCGTCAGGGGGCAACGCGATTAATTGTGGCTCACAATCACCCATCTGGCAGCGTAGAACCCAGCCCCGAAGATATTGCTCTGACTCGTCAACTCTTATCTGCGGCTCAGGTATTAGGCATTCCGCTCCTCGATCACCTAATCTTGGGCAACGGAGATCACCGCAGCCTCCGGCAAACCACAAAGCTCTGGGAAGAACTGCCTCAAGGTGACTAACCAACCCGATAGAGCAGTTGTTTAATCTCGAAAAACTGTGTTAAATTAAGGTTCCTCGGGCGATTAGCACAGTGGTAGCGCACTTCCTTCACACGGAAGGGGTCACTGGTTCGAATCCAGTATCGCCCATATTTAATCGTGAACTTTGCGATCGCCCGTAATCTCGCAACTTAAGGTAGAAGGGTTTCTCTAGACTCACTGGATGATGGAGCGGCGATAGAACTGTCTGCCAAGAAACCACCCAGTACTTGACCGAAAACAATCAAAACTAGGCTAAGCGCAGCCGTGAGTATTGCGACATTAACTTGAGTGCCCAACGATGCTTTGTGATTGGCGTTAGAGCGTCGGGTGGCTCGTCGTTCTGGCCCTGCCAACAGCACTAAATAAAAACGCTGGCCTGGTAGAGGAAGCGAAACTTTGAGATTGACAGCATGGTTTTGGCTGTGGCGATTAAAATAGGCTTGCTGTAACCCTTCAAGTTGGGTGTCGGTTAAAGTTGCAGCCACAGCGAGTGGAATTCGAGAAACAAAGGCATCAAATGCTGGATCTGAAGGAAGTAACGGAGCCATAAATAACCAACCTTTGACTGCACCCTAGTATCTCTAGAGTAAAAAAAATCACAAGTTAAATCGTCCCTAAGATGGCTGATTCTTCTGAGTTAAAAATCGTAGATTCATTGCAGGGCAAAGGATTGAGCCATTTTGATTAGGGGGTGATACCACTCATTGGGCGAGGGGTGAGATACCTTCAGATGTACTACAGTGTTTCTAGCGCTAGCTGGGTAGATTGACGAACTGAAGGTGCAACCGCTAAATAAGTTTGAAAGGCGCAGAGGCAAGTTTCATGGAATTGACAACAACCCTGAAAGGCCAAACGGTTCGCAATGTAGTGCGAGAAGTGGGCATCAATCCAAATTACTGGTATGCCGTGGGTTGGGCAGACCAATTGCAGTCAGGCAAAATCATGCCAGTCAGGGTTTGGCAGCAGGCGATCGCGGTTTATCGAGATACCAACGGTCAATTGCACGCCCTGGAAGATGCTTGCCCTCATAAAGGCGTAGCGCTTCACAAAGGCAAAGTGCATGGTGAGAATCTAGCTTGCCCCTACCACGGTTGGGAGTTTGATGAAAGTGGTCAATGCGTCAAAATTCCTTACTTTCCGCCAGAACAAAAACTACCTTGCGCCCAAGCCCGCTCGTTTCCAGTTCAAGAGAAGTACAACTTGATTTGGATCTTTCCGGGTGATCCTGCACTGGCAACCCAGTGTCAACCGCCGGAAATTCCAGAGTTTGATCACCCCGACTACTTGATCGTGCCAATTACCGGACACTTCAAATCGCATTTCTCAATTTGTAATGAAAACTCTATGGATGTATTCCACGGGTTTTTGCACGAAGAACTGCAAGGGTGGTTTGATCCGGTTCTGCTCAACCTGAAAGAAGCCGAAAATAGTGTTTGCGCCGATTATAAGGTGTCTTATAAAGGGCAGATGGCGAAGCTTCTGGGATTAACGGATCAAGCCGATCAAGTAACCACCAAAACTGTCTCGGTGCAGTATCGCTATCCCCACTTTCACAGCTCGTTAGAAGGTGTTTCTAGTATTTATTTGATGCGGTTGCCGATCGGCCCTACAGAAAGCGCTTCTTTTGCGCTCTTTTGCTTGCGTCTCAATCTGCCTCGGTGGCTGTTGCGATCGCTCTCACCTTGGCTACCTCAAGTGTTACGCCGTTTTGTATTTATGAAATTTTTGCGGCAAGACATTGAGATGATGGAGAGTGAGCAGCGGCAATATACACTCAATCCGCAGCGACGCTATGTTGAAGTGAATCCAGCGATTATTGCAGTTCAACGGTTAATTGTCCGGCAATACGAACAATTTGTGCAAAAATCTAGTCAACTACCAGATCCCCACAACGGGAACTCAGACGGGGTTGTTTCTTTCTCTAAGGCCATAGCGCCTAGCCCAGCCGAGCTAACTATAGAAAGTTCAGTCTGATGAAGGCAACGATATCAGCAGTTCCTCAAACAATCCTATTACGGAACCGTCCTCTAGCCTCTACCCAGGATTTCGGTTCGTGTCTTAGCTTGGTTGCAGGTAAAAATTTTAACCGTCTGGATTGCTGACGTGGGCTGGTGTATGAGACTTGGGTAGACCAGTGGTTCAGCAAATAACATATTAGGCCAGAGACGATAGACTATCTGGGAATAAGGTGAGGGGAGTTTACTGTGCAAGTTGTTAAAGAATACGTCCAGCGCTG
>CBIHQL010000606.1:0-2931 GCA_966211855.1 uncultured bacterium | reverse complement strand
CTTGTTAGCTTGGCTCAGGAAAGAAGGTAGAGCGATAGCAGACAAGATACCGATGATGATGATAACAACGAGAAGTTCAATAAGGGTGAAACCTTGATCTTCTTTCTTAGCAATGAGGTGGTTGAGGAACTTAGCTCTAAAATCAGCTTTCATTGAAATGTCTCCTTGAGGTGCGGGTTGCAGTGGTTTCTAACTCCTGAAAATAACTTACCCACTCTGATCACCTTTCATATCACTCACCACCAAAAAGTTTTAGCGGCATGTTTGACAGCATGATTCCTAAGACATCTCCAAGAGGACGTAGAGGTGGCTTTCTAAGCAACGGAGAAGCTGCTTAATCTCTTCAAAAGCGGCTTCACCACTCACCGGCTTTAAGGTAATCGGATCTATGGGATGAAGAGTCTGCCAGCGCTTAACTAGAGAGGCAACAGGTTGTGATTGCTCCCAAAGAGGCAACAGGCAGGCTGCCAAATGGCTATCGATCACAACAGGGGTGAGAGGAGTAGGGAGGGGAATCAATTGACTAATCTCAAAAGGCTGATGGAACTTGATACAGTCAATTAATTTTTCCCTGCTCTGAGGTGTTTTGAGTTGGGGATGCAGATACACTTGAGCTTGCTGCCAATCTTCAGTACTCCACTCGCTAACAATTATGTAGTCTTGTACCTGCTTGGGGTGAGCACACCAGAAATCTAGCAAGCGATGAACGGGGTGAAGCAGCTCAAACAGATGCAGCCTTTCTTCTAAGGAAGCATCGGGCAGACTCAAAGCCAAGAAAGCTGGCAAATTGTCTGGGTCTTGAAACAGATTCATTAACTCCCAGTGCCCCCAGTTGACCATACTGACAAACTCTAAGCCAGCAGCTTCAAGAGCTGCAAAAAGATCCTTAACGGTAGATCCTTTATCTCCTTGCATTAGGAAGTTGACCAGCACGCCTTCATTATCTGTTTCAAAGTCTGGTTTCCAGGTAGTCTTTCTCAAGAAGGTATCTTGCTTCAGCGATCGCATAAATTCTCGGAGAAGTTCAACCTCTAGCTCATTTGGTGCTTCATCCATCAGCCCCATCATTTTGAACATTCTCTGAGCCCGGAAGTAAAATTCACGCTGCAAAGAACTATGTAAGTTGGCACGGATGATACCATCTGGCTTTAGCACTGCTTTCATGGCTTGTAGTCCAGCTACTGGATCCGGCAGCAGATACAAGACCTCATCACAGTTAATGTAATCAAACTGGAGATTTAGTTTTGGCAGTTCTTCCGCCGCCAAAGCATAAAACTCAAAGTTTTCAAATCCGTGATAGCGCAGGCGCTGTTGTGCCAAATCGATTGATTTTTCGGACACATCTATTCCAATAATCTTGGCTCCTGGATTAGCTATAGCCAGTGTCAGCGACGTATAACCACTTCCACAGCCCACATCTAAAATCAGTTTTTCTTTCGTATCGAGGACTCTACGGTTTCTTAAGTAAAACGGAGTCACTAAATTATGAACATATAAAATCTCAGCATCCTGGGCAGGAGAAGCGTGTAGGGGAGTTTTTGGATAAGGAGATCCTTCCCATTGCAGCCGAATTTTTTCGCGTTCAAATGCGTAGTTATCCATACAAAAATCCTTACCTTCCTGAGAACTGACTAAGTTTATGGCTACCTTCAGTGCGCTGCCATTCTTCTCACCCTACCCACCTCAGCAACTTGGGGTAGCATCCTCGCCTTTTATCTTTTGTGCATATTAATGTCGAGTTCACCTTTAGATCGCTCGGTGACATGCTGCTTTTGAATTAGTCTTTGCATTTGGCAACTAAGTACCTGAGCAGGAAGCCCTTAAAGCAGCGCCACAGAAGCCTGAGCTAGGTTAAGGGTTCGTTGAGCATGGTTAAGGCGATCGCACAGCTCCTATGGCAGAGTCGTACGTTACTGCTGGATTCTTGGGCAACAAATCGCTATACTAAGCGTAGTCGTTATGAGTTTGCGCAAAGCCCATGACAAATCCAACGGTTGAAAACGTCGTCATTATTGGTTCTGGCCCTGCTGGGTATACTGCTGCAATTTATGCCGCTCGTGCTAATTTGAAGCCTTTTGTCTTTGAAGGTTTTCAAGCCGGGGGGTTGCCGGGTGGACAGTTGATGACAACCACGGAAGTCGAAAATTTTCCGGGCTTTCCTGAAGGCATTACTGGCCCCCAACTCATGGATCAAATGAAGGCTCAAGCTGTACGCTGGGGAGCGGAGCTGGTCACTGAAGATGTGATCTCCGTGGATATGAGCCAGCGACCGTTTGTGGTGCGGTCTGAAGAGAGAGAAGTCAAGGCGCATAGCTTAATTATTGCTACGGGCGCAACAGCCAAACGCTTAGGGTTGCCTTGTGAACATCAGTTTTGGAGCCGGGGTATTTCTGCCTGTGCCATTTGTGATGGGGCAACTCCGATTTTCCGATCGGCAGAGTTGGCTGTAGTTGGAGGGGGTGACTCCGCTGCTGAGGAGGCTGTTTATTTAACTAAATACGGGTCTCATGTTCATCTGCTGGTTCGTAGCGAGAAGATGCGGGCAAGTAAGGCGATGCAAGACCGAGTTTTGAGCAACCCCAAAATCACTGTGCATTGGAATACTGATGTGGTGGATGTGTTTGGGGAAGAGAACCACATGAAAGGGGTGAAGCTGCGCGATCGCCAAACGGGTGAGCAAAGTGAGTTGCATGTACGCGGCTTGTTCTATGCGATCGGTCACACCCCGAACACTTCCTTGTTTAAGGGACAACTAGAACTAGATGATGTGGGCTACATCGTCACCAAGCCAGGTTCGGTAGAGACGAGCGTGGAAGGTGTGTTTGCGGCGGGCGACGTACAAGACCATGAGTTTCGGCAGGCCATTACTGCTGCGGGCACAGGTTGTATGGCGGCGATGTTGGTGGAGCGCTGGTTATCTAGTCATGGCTT
>CBIHQL010000605.1:0-2932 GCA_966211855.1 uncultured bacterium | reverse complement strand
CTTGGAAGTTGGTTTACAACAAACAGGCACAGAAAGATGCCAAAAAGCTGGCGACTGGTAACTTAAGAGATAAAGCACAAGCTCTACTTGACGTTATTCAGATCAACCCGTTTCAAAATCCACCACCCTACGAAAAATTGATAGGGGATTTAGAAGGTGCATACTCACGGCGAATTAATATTCAACATCGTCTTGTGTATGAGGTTATTGAATCTGAAAATACAGTGAAAATTTTGCGGATGTGGACGCACTATGAGTAGCTTTTTGTATCCATTTCGATCAGTTATGGTTGCGATCGCTAGGTTGTGAGAGGGCGATCGCAGTAGTTTTTGATAGATTGTTTCAGGTGCGATCGCTAGGCTCTAGAGGGTGATGTTAGCTGTCTTAGTCCTTAGTTGAGAAAGCATTGCAAGGTTATCTACGAGCATTCAAGGGGCAGGATACGAATTCAGCGTTTAGATATACTAGGGCTAGATATTTCACTCTGTTCGGGAACATTGAACCCATGACAAACCGTGAGCAATTGATTCAAGAACTCGAACAGGCTCCCGATGATTTAGTACAGGAAGTACTTGATTTTTTACATCGGATTAAAGCGATACGCCAGAACCATCCGCTTGCTAAATTTGCAGGAATTTTAAGTGATTCAGAGGCAGAAGAGCTACAGCAAACAATTGCGGCAGAATGTCGGCAGGTGGATCTGAATGAGTGGTGAGATTGCGCTTGATACCTCTGCTGCGATTCGTTTCTTAAATGGAGACGCGAAAATTAGTGAAAGGGTATTGGCTTTACCGGAAATAACTCTGCCAATGGTTGTTGTTGGAGAGTTGTTATTTGGTGCAGAAAACTCAACACGCCCACTACAAAACTTGCCTCGCTATCTGGAGTTCATATCGGCTTGTAGAGCAGTTCCATTAGGAAGAGAAACAGCAGCAATATATGCTCAAACCCGATTAGCCTTAAAGCGAAAGGGGCGACCAATTCCAATGAATGATGTATG
The DNA here is from genome assembly GCA_966211855.1 of uncultured bacterium. Classification (GTDB taxonomy): domain Bacteria; phylum Cyanobacteriota; class Cyanobacteriia; order FACHB-46; family FACHB-46; genus CBIHQL01. The sequence goes on along the minus strand of CBIHQL010000605.1, from coordinate 1,932 downwards.
GATTGCTGCTCAGTGCATAGAACATAGTTGGGTATTAGTGACTGATGATACTGACTTTGATTATGTCGATGGCTTGATATTAGAGCGTTGGTGAGAACTAGCGAACACTACGTTGGTACGGATGGAGTAGAAGAGCGATCGCTAGCGATGAGTTATAAAAGGCGATCGCTCCTGGCATGATTAGCTTAGTCGCACTGAAAGATTCATGACACCAGAAGAAATTAGAAGCGTTTTAACCAAACTGTATGGGTCTGCATTACAGGAGTTAGAGCCAGGGGCATGGCAAGTAGAAACGGGTGAGTTTCGTTTATTGGCGTTGTTATCGGGCGATCGCGCTTGGTTGCGCTTACTGTTACCGATCGCTCCGGCTCAAGAAGCGTTGCCCTTTGCTGAGCAGTTGCTTGCCGCCAACTTTGATGACACCCAAGAAACCCGCTATGCCGTACATCAAAATGTCTTATGGGGCGTATTCCACCATCGGCTTGAGAGTTTAACGGCTGTTGATTTCGAGGCTGCTGTGCAAAATCTGGTGGCGTTGCATGAGCAGGGTTTGTCGAAACCGTTCAATGATTTTGTGTCGATTCGGGTCAGCCAAATTATCCAGATGGCAAAACGTCAAGGGCAATCGCTCGAAGCCACGATGCAACAGCTCAATCATTTTTATCAAGAAGGGTTAATGGGAGACTTAGAGCAAGATCCAGCGGCGCGTGACCAAGTGTTAGCGGCTTGGAAACGGCAATTAGAGCGGTTGTGGCCTGAGGTGGAACCCTAGTGAACCCAGAGATTTTGCAAATCTTACGCGATGATTACCAACGGTTTCCGGTCGATCAAACCTACAGCATTTATGCCCCAGATGTATTTTTTCAAGATCCGTTGAATCAGTTTCGGGGCGTAGAACGCTACAAAGAGATGATCGCGTTTCTTAGCCGTTGGTTTGCCGATCTGGATATGGAGCTGCACGACATTCAACAACTCGGAGACACCATCAAAACCGAGTGGACACTACGCTGGCGATCGCCCCTACCTTGGCAACCCAAAATTTCAATTTCTGGATGGAGCGAACTCATGCTCAATGAATCTGGGCAAATCGCTTCCCACATCGACTATTGGCACTGCTCTCGCTGGGATGTCGTAAAGCAGCATTTTGGTTTTTAGCTAATAAAAAAACTGGATAGCCTCTTGACTATCCAGCCTAACCAATTAACAGCAAATGTTAGCTAACTAACTACACGCCAATTGCTTTCTTAGCAGCGCTGCTGAGTTCACCTTTAGCGTATTTAGCAGCAAAGTCATCCAGAGAAACAGGCTTGATCTTGCTGGCTTGGCTAGCAGCACCAAAGGCTTGATAACGCTCAGCACAAACCTTCTGCATGTACTTGATCGAAGGCTTGAGGAAGTGGCGAGGATCGAACTCTTCGGGCTTACCAGCCAATGCTTCACGCACTGCTGCGGTGATCGCCAAACGGTTGTCGGTGTCGATGTTAACTTTGCGCACACCGCTCTTGATACCCTTTTGAATTTCTTCGAGGGGCACACCGTAGGTTTCAGGAATCTTACCGCCGTACTGGTTGATCAGAGCGATCAGATCTTCAGGTACAGAAGAGGAACCGTGCATGACCAAGTGGGTGTTGGGCAGGCGACGGTGAATTTCTTCGATGCGGCTGATTGCCAAGATTTCACCGGTCGGCTTGCGGGTGAATTTGTAAGCACCGTGGCTGGTACCGATCGCAACGGCTAGCGCATCAACGCCAGTTTGCTCAACGAAGTCAACTGCTTCATCGGGGTCGGTCAACAGTTGGTCGTGGGAGAGAGTTCCTTCAAAACCGTGACCATCTTCTTTGTCACCTTGTCCGGTTTCGAGAGAACCCAAGCAACCGAGTTCACCTTCAACGCTAACCCCAATGGAGTGAGCAACTTTTACCACTTCACGAG
>CBIHQL010000604.1:0-2934 GCA_966211855.1 uncultured bacterium | reverse complement strand
ATCACCATGTGGCAGACGGTCGCCAAGAGATTTTTGCAGCTCACTGTGGTGCGGCGGGTTTGCCAGCGGTGGATATTCAAACGGTGCTGGCTAGCCCAACCGTTGAGAAAGCGCTACAACACTTGCGTGATTTAGATTCCAAGACAGGTAGTGATTGGGTCACTCAGGTTTACAGCGCGATCGCCCAAACCATTGATCAACGCTGTCAAACCTATATTCATACCCACAGTCAGCGATCGCCGAGGGTCGGTTCAGTGTTATTTGACCGCGATCGCCAAATATTCGTAAAAAGTGACAACGGCGCGCAATTATTGATACAAGTTTGTTAATCTAGCCTAAATACGCGTACACTGATTTAGAAGTTAAGAATTTTTAGAATTTCGTTTTTTTTGAGCGCCTCTGTGCATAAGGCGAGCTATAGCAAGGGCTTATCTCCACACCTACCCTCACTGCATCAGGATACATCCGTGACTGTACAGACCGAACAATCGCTTCAAGACGTTAATTTGAAGCAACTTGACCGTCAAATCATTGTCATTCTTGATTTTGGCTCTCAATACTCTGAGTTGATTGCTCGCCGCATTCGCGAGACTCAGGTGTATTCAGAAGTGCTGTCTTATCGCACCACGGCTGAACAACTACGACAATTGAATCCGAAAGGGATCATTTTGTCGGGTGGCCCTAGCTCTGTGTATGACGAGCGCGCTCCCCACTGCGACCCCGAAATTTGGAATCTGGGTGTTCCGGTGCTAGGGGTTTGCTATGGCATGCAACTCATGGTCGAGCAACTCGGCGGTGGGGTTGAGAAGGCTGAACGTGGTGAGTATGGCAAAGCAGCTTTGTTCATCGACGATCCCACCGATCTGCTCACCAATGTGGATGACGGCACGACGATGTGGATGAGCCACGGTGACTCTGTGACTCGCCTACCAGAAGGGTTCGAGCTGTTAGCGCATACTGACAATACCCCTTGTGCTGCGATCGCCGAGCACCAGAAGAAGCTGTATGGTGTGCAGTTCCACCCTGAAGTCGTGCATTCTCAGGGCGGCATGGCCCTAATTCGCAATTTTGTCTATCACATCTGCCAGTGCGAACCCACCTGGACAACAGCAGCCTTTGTTGAAGAGTCGATTCGAGAAATTCGGGCTCGGGTTGGTGATAAGCGCGTGCTATTGGCACTTTCGGGTGGAGTAGACTCTTCAACTTTGGCATTCTTGCTCCACAAAGCGATTGGCGATCAACTGACTTGTATGTTCATCGACCAAGGTTTCATGCGTAAGTATGAGCCAGAGCGGTTGGTGAAATTGTTCCAAGAGCAGTTTCATATTCCGGTTAGCTACGTCAATGCTCGCGATCGCTTCATATCAGCTATTGCTGGCGTGACCGATCCTGAAGAAAAACGTAAGCGCATCGGTCACGAATTTATCCGCGTGTTTGAAGAGGAGTCGAGACGTTTAGGCCCCTTTGATTACCTCGCTCAAGGCACGCTCTACCCCGACGTGATTGAGTCAGCTGACACCAACGTAGACCCCAAAACTGGCGAGCGTGTCGCTGTCAAAATCAAGAGCCATCACAACGTCGGTGGCTTGCCCAAAGACTTGCGATTTAAGCTGGTTGAGCCTTTACGTAAGCTCTTTAAAGACGAAGTACGCAAAGTTGGGCGCTCGGTGGGTCTGCCAGAAGAAATTGTGCAACGACAGCCCTTTCCTGGCCCTGGATTGGCGATTCGCATTTTGGGTGAAGTCACGGAAGATCGCCTCGATATTCTGCGAGATGCTGATTTTATTGTTCGTCAAGAAATTAACCAACGCGGCATCTATAATGATTTCTGGCAGGCGTTTGCTGTCTTGCTGCCAATCCGCAGTGTCGGTGTGATGGGTGACCAACGAACCTACGCTTACCCGATTGTGCTGCGGCTAGTGTCGAGTGAAGACGGCATGACGGCTGATTGGTCTCGTGCGCCTTACGATTTGTTAGAAACAATCTCAAATCGAATCGTGAATGAAGTACGGGGCGTCAATCGGGTGGTCTACGACATCACCTCCAAGCCGCCTGGAACCATCGAGTGGGAATGATTTAAGTTCTCATTTGCCCTTCCCTTCATGACTCGCTCTATGGCGATCGCGACCTAAATTTAGCTTGAGCAGAATGAAGGGAAGTTAAAAAATTAGTTTGAGGTAAAGGTGCCGTTATTTTATTAGTAATGGCACTCTTCTTGCTGTGAACTTTTTGTGGAAAAAGTGTCAAAATCTGTGGAAAACTCCCTTTACCTGTGGAAAACTATAGGGTTTATTAACTGAATATTAAAAATTAATTAAATATTTTTAAGGGAGCTGACAACTGCATCTACTCCTGCATTCCTGATTCATAACTAATTTGATCCGAGGAGTAGGAAGGCGGCTCTACGTGAATATTGATCCGAGCCGGGCCATATTTTGCTTCTAGCTGCCCTTCAAGTTCTTCGGTAATTTGGTGAGCAGTAGTCACATCAACCGCATCAACAATTAAATGCATTTCAATAAAAACTTGGCGACCTAATAAACCACGCGAAGCAATGCTGTGACAATTGACCACACCAGGAACTTGCATGGCGATCGCATGAATAGCCTCTGGAGCGATCGCCATTTCGTCAACCAACCACGGTAGGTTATCGCGAATTACCGACCAACCGCTCCAGAAGACTAGTAAAGCGACGGGAAAAGCCAAAATCATATCTAGCCATTGCCAATTCCATAGCCACACGCCAATCAGCCCACCTAAGACGCTGATCGTGACCCAGACATCGCTCATGGTGTGCTTGGCATCGGCAATCAAGATTGGGCTACCCACCCGGTATCCGACCGATCGCTCATAAAAGGCAACAAAAATATTCACCCCAAGCACAATTAACAACAACCAAAGTTGGGGCGCGTCAATCTTGACAGGTTGGCTACC
>CBIHQL010000603.1:0-2937 GCA_966211855.1 uncultured bacterium | reverse complement strand
ACGACGAATTATGAAAATATCAACTACTCTCTAGCTTTCAACCCAGTTTGGTCAAGCTATTAAGTAAGAATTCCTATTCGCCTTGGTTCGGCTAGATGGGTAAAGTCCCACCCTATCAGGCGTGAAAACAGCCAGATCTGTGCTGAAAAGTTTTACAGCAACCTGTCTGCAAATCAGGATGAAACCCGAGTTTGCCAGACTTTCAGCTTCGTGAAAACTAAGATGGCTAGAAATAGTAAAAATTGCACCAAGACAATGCTGGGGCCAGAAGCTAAGTTAAACCCGCCAGAAACAGCCATACCCACTAAACTGCTGAATGCGCCCAAAGCGACGGAGAGGGGCAGGAAGTAAGCAAAGCGGGGGCTAATCAGCTTAGCTGTAGATGCTGGAATGACTAGAAAGGCATTCACCAACAAAATGCCGATCGCTTTGATCGAGATCGCCACCGCTAAAGAAAGCAGCACTACAAAGCAGTAGCGATGAAACTGCACTGCTATCCCCTGCACCTTAGCAACGGCTTGATTGAGCGTGACTAAGATTTGTTGGCGTAGCGTCGTTAGCAAAAACACAGTGCTTACTACCAACAAAATCGCTGTAAGCCAGAGGTCGGTGTTGTCGATCGCCAAGATATCGCCAAACAGCACACCCATCAGGTTGCCCCGATAGCCTTGAATAAAACTGGTGAGAATTACCCCGATCGCCAAAGCCCCTGACAACACAATGCTGAGAATGTTGTCGCTCCACAGGTCGGTTTGGTCAATCAGATACAACACCGCTAACCCAAAAATTAGCGTGAAGGGTAGCAACATCCAAGTTGGGTTGAGTTGCAGTAGCACGCCTACGGTGATGCCAACTAGGGCCGCATGACCCACCGCATGACTAAAAAACGATAGTTGTCGCAATGTCACAAAACAGCCCAGCAAGCCACCTAGCAACCCCATCAATACCCCGCCCGCGATCGCCCGCTGCATAAACGGAAACTGCAACAACTCGATCAAGTTGCTCGTGATCACCAATAAAAAACTGTCGAAACTGAGGAGCGGCAAAAGATTTAAGAGCATTGGGGAGAGAAGAGGCGGAGTGAGGTCAGCTTAGCAACTCCAGCACCAATCCAAAACAGCTTGGTAAGCCGAGACTAAGCCATAATGATGGGAAGGTTATAAGCGCAGCCAGGAGTTGATCAAGGCCGCGATCGCTTTCAGTTTCACATCACAAACATTAATTTTTGCATCATAAAGCTTTACTCTAGTTTTAGCTGCTAGGCGGGAAGCTCCACGCTCCTTGAGCATCAGCAGTTCTTATTCTGAGCTTATTCTGAGCCAGTTTTGGCAAGGGTACTGAATTACAAACAACTATGGCGAAGCAGCGTGTTCTTTCCGGCATTCAGCCAACTGGCAACCTCCACTTAGGCAACTATCTAGGGGCAATCCGCAACTGGGTCGCCGACCAACGCCAGTACGAAAATTTCTTTTGTGTGGTCGATTTACATGCGATCACAGCCCCCCATAACCCTGCCACGCTAGCCGCTGACACCTATACGATCGCAGCCATTTACTTAGCCGCTGGCATCGACTTGCAGCACGCTCATATTTTCATCCAGTCTCATGTGTCGGCCCACAGCGAACTGACCTGGCTGCTCAACTGCCTCACCCCCATGAACTGGCTAGAAGACATGATTCAGTTCAAAGAAAAAGCGGTGAAGCAAGGGCAAAACGTCAATGTTGGTTTGCTCGATTACCCTGTTTTGATGGCGGCTGATATCTTGCTCTATCAAGCCGATAAAGTACCTGTGGGTGAAGACCAGAAGCAGCACTTAGAGCTAACCCGTGACATTGTCGATCGCTTTAACCATCAGTTTTGCAAAGATCGGCCTCCGGTGTTCAAATCGCCTGCGCCCTTGATTCGAGCTGAAGGAGCCCGGATTATGAGCTTGACCGACGGCACCCGCAAAATGTCCAAGTCAGACCCCTCCGAACTCAGCCGCATCAACGTGTTAGATTCGCCTGAGCAGATTCAAAACAAAATCAAACGGTGCAAAACTGACCCAGTACGCGGTTTAGAGTTTGACAACCCAGAGCGACCTGAGTGCAATAACCTGCTGACGCTCTACATGCTGCTGTCGGGCAAAACTAAAGCAGAAGTTGCTGCCGAATGTCAGGATATGGGCTGGGGTCAGTTCAAGCCATTGTTGACCGAGACAGCGATCACTGCCTTGAAACCGATTCAAGAGAAGTACAACGAGATTATGGCTGACAAAGGCTACTTAGAGTCGGTGCTGCGTGATGGTCGTGAAGCTGCTGCCGCGATCGCCGATGAAACGCTCCGTCAAGCCAAACTCGCCCTCGGTTATTCTCTGCCTATCTAAGCTGCTGATGCGATCGCGATCTTTGCCTCCTGCTCACCTCTCTACTGCCCATGCTTGATTTGACACTCGACACTCACTCGCCCTTGACCTCATTTCAAGCGGCAGCGCAAGCAGGTGAATTTTTGGTCACCGCAGAAGTTGCCCCTCCCAAGGGTGGTAACCCAGCTCACATGCTGCAAATGGCCTCGACTCTCAAGGGCCGAGTTCATGCGGTGAATATTACCGATGGTAGCCGTGCCGTTTTGCGGATGTGCCCCCTTGCAGCATCAGTGCTTTTGCTTCAGCAGGGGATTGAGCCTATTTGCCAAGTTGCCTGTCGCGATCGCAACCGCATCGGCTTACAAGCAGACTTAATGGGTGCTCACGCCCTCGGCATCCGCAATGTGCTGGCGCTGACTGGCGACCCCGTCAAAGCTGGCGATTACCCCGATGCTCGGCCTGTCTTTGACCTCGAATCGGTGCGGTTGCTGCAATTAATCCGTAAGCTCAACCACGGCATCGACTTCAACGACAAACCCATGCCCGATGGCCCTACTGAGCTATTTGTGGGCGCAGCGGTTGACCCCCAATTG
>CBIHQL010000602.1:0-2958 GCA_966211855.1 uncultured bacterium | reverse complement strand
CTTTGTGCCATGTCATACACGCTATGGAGCCGCGATCGCCGCTGCACTCAGCGAAACCACCAAGCTCAACGCCCAATACGATCGCGAAACCAACTATGGCATTGCGCCTCTGGTTCGCACCACCTTTGTCGATTTGTTTAACCCCACGACAGAACCGATTCCGGGCAGTGCAGTAGACAACACGCTGACGACCGTTCGGGCTGGGGTACAGCAGAAATTAGGTAAAGCCGACCTCAGTGTCGAATGGGTTAACCGCGATCGCGAAGACCGAGCGACCCCCGAATTGTTTGAAGGCAATACCAGTCAGCTCGTGTCTCGGTTTGCTATGCCCTTGACTGAGGATCTTACTTTCAAAGCACAAAATGAGCTGAATTTAGGCGATAGTGACCCCCTCTACCCCGATCGCACGACTTTCGGTGTGGATTGGTCGGTGTATCCCGGTGTGACGGTGCGGCTGGCTCACCAGTTTTCTTCGGGTGGTCTGCTAGGTGATACCTCGATTACCAGCCTAGACACCATTCTGGAGCACAACCTCTCCAAAAACACGAGTGTGACGGGACGCTACTCGCTACTCAGCGGCTACAACGGCATGACGGGGCAAGGAGCGATCGGGTTAAATCACCGTTGGGCGATCGCGCCTGGTTTACGAATGAACCTCAGTTATGAGCACATCTTCAACAACTTGTTTGTTCAGACAGCAGCTGGTCAGCAATTTCCCCAACCCTATGCGGTGGGTCAAAGTGCAGCCGCTCTGGGGTTATTGTCGGGTGACAGTTATGGCGTTGGTTTAGAATACACCGACAACCCCAACTTTCAGGCCAGTGCTAGGTTTGAGCACCGCACCTCATCAGCGGGTAGCAACACGGTGCTCTCTGCTGCCGCCGCCGGAAAGCTTTCACCTGCTCTCACGGCTCTAGCCCGCTATCAACAAGCGAGTGCGTCTAACCAACTGCTCTCGATCTTGGGTGACACCTCCAACCTCAAAGTCGGCTTAGCCTATCGCGATCCGCGTGACGATCGCTTCAATGCCTTACTGCGGTACGAATATCGCCAAAACCCCGCTACTTCACCCGATACCCTCTTGTTTGGGCGAGTTAGCGACGATACGACCGATCACCTGTTTGCCCTGGAAGCAATTTACGCTCCCAATTGGCGTTGGGAATTTTACGGCAAGTATGCCCTCCGCAACAGCACGTCTTATAGTGCGGCTGATTTATCCAGTACCAACAGTATTTCTCTGGCTCAGGTGCGCACCGCCTATCGCTTAGGCTACCGTACCGATCTGGTTGGCGAATTGCGCTGGATTACCCAACCCACGACTGACTTTAGCGAGCTGGGCTGGGTCGTTGAAACCGGATATTACCTAACGCCCAATTTACGCTTGGCAGCAGGCTACAGCTCTGGCAACGTCAACGATCGCGACTTTAATGGCGATCGCTCTCGTGGAGGCTTCTACTTAGGTCTCAATCTCAAACTCAACGAACTGTTTGATGGGTTTGGCTTGCAAAAAGTAGCCCCACCCCAACAACAAGAATCACAACTAGAGCCAACTGCTAGCGCTCCCAACACCCGCTTAACCCCCCTCAGTGCCCTTCCTTAAGGTCTCTTTAATCGAAAAAAATATAGAGAATTGCTGTCAAGAACCTATTACTTCTAGTCTTGTGGGCATGATTAAAGATAAGGGTTTAGCACAACATTAAGGAGTTGAGCTTGAAACGAGTTTGGGTGCGGTTCTTCATTTGTGTCTGCTTGGGAATCGCGATATTGTTAGCTGGCAACTTGGCGATCGCTCAATCTCTAAAAGTGCGGGTGAATCGTTGGCTAGAAGTACGGCAGGTTCAGGGAGCAGTCACCCTCATCCAGGGGCAAACCACCCGTGCTGCTAAAAATGGCGATCGCTTGCAAGCTGTAGGCGATGGGGTACAAACCGCAGCCAACTCAACCACCGTTTTAGCTGTAGATACAGGAGTTGGGTTTGTCAGAGTCTCCGAAAAGACGAATCTACGGGTGCAACAGCTCGAAAAGTTGCCGGATGGGGGGCAAATCACCCGTTTGCAAATCACAGGCGGTCAAGCTCGCTTACAAGTACGGAAGTTTACAAACCCAAGCTCTCGGCTAGAAATTCAAAGTCCTGCGGGTTTGAGTGCTGTGCGAGGCACCGAGTTTGGGGTGAGCATTCAACCGGACGGTAAAACTGGAGTTGCCACCCTGGAAGGTAAAGTTGCGGCGATCGCTCAAGGTGCCACTGTACCCATTGCAGCGGGCTTTCAGAGCTTAGTTATACCCGGTGAAGCCCCAACACCACCGACCCCCCTACGGGAAGATACTAGCCTACAACTACAATTGCTCGAAGCGGTAGGAAACAATCAAGCTCGGATGGCTGGGCGGGTTGATGTCGTGAATCTGGTTCTGGTTAACGATCAACCCCTGAGCCTCGATCGCAATGGTGAATTTGATGTGCGAGTGCCGTTACCCCGCGATCGCCGCATTCAAGCGACTGTCACCACCCCGCTAGGAAGCAAGCAACTGTATGAACTGGCAGTTCCGTGATCTGGGCTGGCGGTTATTGCCGGGGGGTCTCACAGCTGGCATAGTCGTCGGATTGCTGCACTTGGGCGCGTGGCAACCGCTAGAGCACATCGCCTATCAAGCATTGTTTCGCCTACGGGGATCTCAGCCTTGGGACTCACGGGTGGTTTTAATCGCGATCGATGAACCGAGTCTCAAAGAATTGGGGTTATTTCCTTGGCCCCGGCAATATCACACGCAACTGCTGCGCCAACTTGCTCCAGCCGAACCAGGTGCGATCGTCTTTGATGTCGTGCTGTCAGAACCGAGCCCGCAAGACCAGGAACTTGCAGAGGCAATGCAGGCTACCAATGTGGTGCTTGCTCAAGCTTGGGACTATATGGGCAGCCCACTTCAGATTAGCCCTCCCCTGGAAGACGCAGCTGTCGC
>CBIHQL010000601.1:0-2959 GCA_966211855.1 uncultured bacterium | reverse complement strand
GTGAATCAGGCGCTCCTTTGAGTGGTTATAGTTAGGTACTTTTTAGAGTTTGGTGCCGCATTCAGGGCAGAAGTTGTTGCTAGAAATATTCTTCGCACCGCAGCTATGGCAGTACAACAGCTCGGCTGCTTTTTCTAGCTTGTCTCGCTCTGGCAAACCAATCATTTGAGCATTGCTCTTACCCGGAGCCACCATGGGGTAACAGTTCTCGTCGCGCTTCACTTGCACATCGAGAAGCACAGGGCCATCATGAGCTAGCATCTCAGCGATCGCAGCACTCAATTCATCATGGGATCGGACTTGCATCCCTTTGACACCAAATGCTTCAGCCAACTTCACAAAGTTCGGCATCCCCCGCTCCATGTTGGATGACGAGTAGCGCTCACCATAGAAGGCTTCTTGCCACTGCCGCACCATACCTTGCCAAGTGTTGTTGACAATTACGGTTTTGACGTTGATGCCGTACTGCGCGAGGGTGCCGAGTTCTTGCAAGTTCATTTGGAAGCTAGCATCACCGCTCACACAAATGACTTCTGCATCAGGGACTGCAACCTTAGCACCCATTGCCGCGGGCATGCCGTAGCCCATCGTCCCCAAGCCAGCACTGGAGATCCAACGGCGCGGGCCATTCTTGAGGAACTGAGCCGACCACATTTGGTGCTGACCCACGTCGGTCGTGTAGTAGGCATGAGGGGCTTGGCGAGCCAACTCAGCAATTACTTCTTGGGGGGCAATCTGACCCGGATAGTGAGGCACAACCAGCGGGTAATCTTCTCGCCAGCGATCGATGCGTGCTAACCAAGCCTGAGTTTGAGTCGGGCGGCTCACGTCTCCGTCTTCGGCACTGCGCTGCAACAAGTCGATCAACACTTGTCGCACATCTCCCACGATTGGCACCTGTGGGGCACGGTTTTTGCCAACTTCAGCGGGGTCGATATCAATGTGAATGACTTTGGCATGAGAGGCAAATTCGTCTAGCTTGCCAGTCACGCGATCGTCAAATCGTGCCCCCACTGCAATCAACAAATCACACTCAGTCACCGCAAAGTTGGCGTAGGCAGTCCCGTGCATCCCCAACATGCCCAGGGCTAAGGGGTGGGTTTCTTCAAACGAGCCTTTACCCATCAACGTGGTTGTAACGGGGATCTGAAAGCGCTCTGCCAAGGTGTGAACTTCGGCATGGGCATTTGCGGCGATCGCACCACCCCCCACGTAGAGCAGAGGTTGCCGTGCTTCTCGAATTAGCTTCAACGCCTGAGCAATTTGGCGTGGGTTACCTTTAACAGTCGGGCGATAACCGGGCAGGCGAATCGAACCTGGCTCAACCGGGACATAATCAAACTCTTCGAGCGCCACGTCCTTGGGCACGTCAATTAAAACAGGCCCAGGGCGACCAGAGCTGGCAATATAAAAAGCTTCAGCGACAATCCGAGCCATATCTGCTGGATCTCGCACCACATAGGAATGCTTAACGATGGGAAGGGTAATGCCCCAAATATCTGTCTCTTGGAAAGCGTCACTACCGATCGCTGAGCGAGGCACCTGCCCTGTCACCACGACCATAGGAATTGAGTCCATATGAGCCGTCGCAATGCCCGTCACTAAGTTGGTGGCACCGGGGCCAGAAGTGGCAAAGCAAACGCCAACTTTTCCAGTGGCTCGCGCATAGCCATCGGCAGCATGAGATGCTCCCTGCTCGTGTCTCACCAGAATGTGCTGAACGTCTCCAGCCGCTTCTGCACGATAGAGCTCATCATAAATGGGCAGAATCGCACCACCGGGATAGCCAAAAATGTGCTTCACCCCGTGACGCTTCAAACTATCAATTAATGCAAAGGCACCAGACGCACGTTTCACAGCAACACTCTGCAATTGCACAGGAGAACCTCTCGAACCGCTACTAGGTTATGGGGAATGACTTTGTATCTATTGACATCCTCACCGGACTAAAGTCGCAGTGATTCCTAAACCTCACGATTTAAGTTTCTGCTTCATCCACATCTGCGTACACAGTCGAAACTATGTTCCCGTCTTACGTCATGTCCACAGACTTTTTAACCCATTTCAGAGTCCAGATTCCGTGTGTCCCACGGTACTGTGCCTTACCAAGACTGTACTCGTTGCTTGAAGTTTTTACCCAGAGAAGCATTCCTCTCTGGAACCCCCTATCTTCAGTTTCCCAGGTACCTGGAAACGCTTTATTTTTCAGTGCTTCCGCAATTATTTTATCGCAAAGCCGTCTTAGAAGTACGGGGTTTCAGACCCAGGAGATTCGATGACAGGATGTTTAACTTTGGGACAAAATTGAATTTTAGATCACATCTTCTAAAACGCGACGCGTATTTTGCCAAGCCCAAATGCCCACAATACTGACTAGCATACTCATGCCCAGTAAAACGGCTCTTAAACCGATCGCATCAGTCAGCGGGCCTGCGATCGCCAGCGGTAAACTCAAAGCGATGTTGACAATATTGTTTTGAAAGCCAAACACTTTACCCCGCATCGTTTCAGGGGTTTGTTGTTGGATCAACGTTTGCATCGGTACGCCAATCAAAGAAGCACCAATTCCTAAAAACGCGCTCAGCCCTAAGCCCACCCACAAGTTGGTCGTGAACGTAAACATCGTGAGGGCAAAGGCCATGCAGAGAAAGCCCATCAGGGGTAAAGGTCGATGATGAAAGCGATCGCCCCAATTGCCTAGCACCCCCGCCCCAAAGACCATGCCAATCCCTGAGGCTGCTAATAAGAAACCAAACTGAGTCGGTTTCAAGCCAATTTCTTCGACCAAATTAATTGCTAAAACCGTCAACGCCGCAAACACCGAGTACAAAATGGTGAGTTGCAGCAGTGCATTACTGACCAGGCGGTTTTTTTGCAGATAGCGCAACCCAGCCTTAAAGTCGTGCCAGGGATGCACAGGAATTAAGTGATCGACTACATGAGTTTCGCGCAGGGGGAC
>CBIHQL010000600.1:0-2967 GCA_966211855.1 uncultured bacterium | reverse complement strand
GGATGATCAAGGCATGAGCCACTATATCCCCTACGGCAGGCAAGCCATTAACCAACAAGACATTGAAGCTGTGGTTGAAGTCTTGCAATCGGATTGGCTGACTCAAGGTTCTGCAATCCCCCAATTCGAAGAGGCTGTGGCTGAGGTCTGTCAAGCAAACTATGCTGTTGCAGTTTCTAGCGCTACAGCAGCCCTTCATGTTGCTTGTTTAGCGGCAGGGCTAGGTTCTGGAGACTGGCTCTGGACTTCTCCTAATACCTTTGTTGCCTCAGCAAACTGTGGGTTGTACTGCGGGGCTAACGTTGATTTTGTTGATATTGATCCCCAAACTTACAATCTGAGCATAACGGCTTTAGAAGCCAAACTACAGTGGGCAGCACAGCACCATTGCTTGCCCAAAGTCGTGATTCCAGTTCACTTTGCAGGGCAGTCTTGCGAGATGCAGGCGATCGCACAGTTGGCTCAGCAATACGGGTTTATTGTGATTGAGGATGCCTCCCATGCTATTGGTGGGCAATATCAAGGAAAGCCAATTGGGGCTTGCCAATTTTCGGATATGACTGTGTTCAGCTTCCATCCAGTGAAAATTATCACAACGGGGGAAGGGGGTATGGTGTTAACCCATCGTCAAGATCTATACGAGAAGCTGATTCAGCTGAGATCGCACGGAATTACCCGCAACGCCGATCTGATGACTGAACCTGCTCATGGTTCCTGGTACTATCAGCAGCTTGAGTTGGGATTTAATTATCGCATCACTGATATTCAAGCCGCTCTAGGGCTAAGTCAGCTTCGACGGCTCAATGAGTTTATCAAACGTCGCCAGGCCCTAGCCAAGCGCTATCATCAACTTCTCCAAAGCTTGCCTGTAACTTTACCTTGGCAGCATCCCGATACAGCCTCAAGCTGGCATCTTTATGTGATTCGTCTCAAGCAAAATGAAATTCAAAAAACTCATTGCCAAATCTTTGAAGCGCTTCGACAATCAGGGATTGGTGTGAATTTGCACTACATCCCAGTTCACACCCAACCTTATTATCAGCGTTTAGGATTTGCGTGGGGGCAATATCCTCAATCTGAAGCCTACTATCAGGAAGCCATCAGTTTACCCATCTACCCAACGTTAACTTGTGCTGACCAGGAGCATGTGGTGCAAGTACTTCAGGGGGTCTTGCAGTGAAGTTAGGGTTGGGTACGGTTCAATTCGGACTGAACTATGGTATTTCTAACACACTAGGCCAGACCGCAGCTCATGAGGTTGCCCAAATTTTAGCTTTGGCTTGGCAGAACAATATTCAGGTTCTTGATACGGCTCCTTTATATGGCTCCAGTGAAGCAGTTGTAGGGCAAACACTCTCTCCATCGCAGTCCTTTAAGATTGTCACAAAGACTCCTCAGTTTTTCCATAAAAGCATTACTCAAGAAGATGCTCAGGAATTAGTTGCCACGTTTCATCAGTCTTTATCGCGATTAAATCAGACCTCTTTATATGGTCTTTTGATCCATGGAGCGGATGATCTGTTGTCCTCTAATGGACATCTTCTAATGGAAGCAATGCTGCATCTGAAACAACAACAGCTTGTCAAAAAAATCGGGGTTTCAGTTTATCGCCAAGAGCAAATTGATCGAATTCTGGCGACCTATGCTATCGATTTGATTCAAGTGCCATTCAATGTGCTAGATCAGCGTTTATTAACTAGTGGGCACTTATCGCATCTGAAGCAGTTGGGAGTCGAGGTGCATGCTCGCTCTGTCTTCTTACAAGGGCTTTTGCTGATGGAGCCAGAACAGTTGCCCTCCTATTTTGAACCTATTAAACATCACCTTCAGACTTACTATAGACTTATCCGACAGCATCATGTGTCTCCTCTTGAGGCAGCATTAGGATTTGTCTTGAGCTGTCCTGAGATTGACCATGTGGTCTGCGGTGTCAATCATCACAACCAGCTTCTGGAACTCTTACATGCAACCAAGATGCAGCAGTTTAAATCCTCTTTGGGCAATTTAGGAAGAGAATTTGCGATCGCAGATCCGGCTATTCTTAACCCTTCACAGTGGAGGCTATAGCATGATCCAAGACCAAATTTTTTCACAAGGTGAAGGCGATCGCTGGTTTCAACGTAATAAGAAAGTATGTAATCAGCATGAAAAATTTGACTGGGTTTGTCATCTAATTCAGTTAATTCAAAAGCACGACCAAATTCAAACAATTGCGGAACTAGGCTGTGCTCACGGTTATCGTCTACATATGCTTGCTCAGGCTTATCCAAATCGACGATTTGTTGGCATAGATGTTAGCCAAGCAGCAATTGACTATGGCACAGCTCAGTACCCAGAGTTACTTCTAAAACGTGGTAGTCTCTCTGATTTGCCACTTGATAATACATTTGATTTAGTGATTGTTTATAGTGTTCTCCACTGGGTTGATCGTCAAACACTTGCAAAAGCAATTGCCGAGATTGACCGCGTGACGCAAGACGGAGGGCTACTTCTCATTGGAGACTTTTTGCCAGACTTCCAGCAACGGCGTCACTATCATCATTTGCCAGAACAGGCTGTTTATACCTATAAGCAAGACTATGCAAAAATCTTTGAGGCTTTAGGTACATATCGAGAGTTAATTCGATTGACCTTTAATCATGACAAGCCATCAGAGTGGAGCATTTGTCCTTCACCATCAGCTTCACGATTTGCTTGTACTGTTCTCCAGAAATCCCTATTGGATTTTTATCCAGAGCTATCATGATTCTTGCCATCCTCCAAGCTCGCGTATCTTCATCTCGGTTACCTCAAAAAGTTCTTAAACATATTCTGGGCGTACCGATGTTGGCACGTCAGATTGAACGGATTCAGCGATCGCAGCTCATCGATAAGCTGGTTGTAGCAACTAGCTCAGATTCGTCGGATGACTCAATTGAGCAGCTTTGTCGTGACCTGAAAGTTTCCTGCTTTCGTGGCAACTTAGAC
>CBIHQL010000599.1:0-2967 GCA_966211855.1 uncultured bacterium | reverse complement strand
GATCGCCCACAACACCTTACCTCCGTCGCGGCGCTCAGATTCCAAGGCCAGTGTTTTAGCAACTAACCCTGTCTGCCGTCGAATCATGACCCAAACGACAATGCAGACCAGCCCCGCACTGAGACGAATCAGAGTGCTCCACAACGGGCTAATGTCACTTTGAGTTAAAGCAGTGCGAGAAAGAACAGCTCCCCCCGACTGGGCAAACGCAGTGAGCAACCCGTACCCCACACCCAAGAGCAGATTCGGTGAGTGCGAACTGATAGCAGGAACTCGTTCGCTCACCACCCAGGTGACACCGATAATCGTTAAGAAAATGCCCAGCCAGTTTTGCAGGCTCAAAGTTTCTTGTAAAAACAGCAGTGCCAAAACGGCTGATAACGGTGGAGCCAGCGCTTCCAATAACAAAGTCCGGCGAGGGCCGAGGAGATTCAGTGTAGTGAAGTAGCAGGTGTCGCCAAACCCAATTCCCAAAGCCCCGCTGAGCAGCAATAAACCCCAAGTGCGCATTGTCAGGCTAGGGATAGCGGCACCTTGCAACCATAGAGTCCCAGTGAAGTAGACGATCGCGATCATCCCTTTCACCAGATTCAAGATGAGTGGAGGCACCCGCTGACCGATGCGACTGTAGATCACAGAGGCGATCGCCCACAAAAACGCCGCACTCAATGCGGCAACTTCTCCCTGAAATTGGGATATCCAGATTGACATGAACTTGAGTAAAGGTATCTATCGAGAGTATCCCTCAAACCAGGCGATCGCCGCTCAAGCAAGAGAATGGCAAAAAATCTATCTCAGGGTAGAGAACAATTTGTACAAAGAGACAACCTAAGGGGATTTTGCGACGAGAAAGTTGGTTTAAAGATGTAAAGGTTGCTTGTCAAAGGGCGTAGTTCAAGAGGTAGGTGTGCCGATCTTTAATCACTCGCTTTCCCTTTCAGGGGCACCATACACGGTACTTCGGCGCTATGGGTTGGCGATTTGTGCAGTGGCGATCGCCTTCCTCTGCACCTGGACACTTCATGCTTTACTGCACGCTACCTCTGAGTCTTTATTTTCCCTCGCTATCTTAGTCAGCGCTTGGTATGGCGGGCTAGGGCCAGGAATTGTGGCAATTGTCGCATCACTCGCAGCCTTTGAGTCAGTGCTCGATCATTGGCACGCAGTACCCGTACACCCAACGAGCGAAGTGGTGAGTCTTGCATCTTGGGCAATGGTAGTTGTTTTTACATGTTCGCTCCAAGAAACCTTGAACTTCTCCAAGCGGCGAGCCCAAGTTAACGATCGCAAGCGGTGGGAAAGTGAAACTCAACTCAATTTAGCCCTAGACGCTGCCTCAATGGGCATTTGGGATTGGGATCAAAGCAGCGATCGCATCCGGTGGTCTGAGCATCATGAGCGGTTGTTTGGGTTAGCACCAGGCACATTTGCAGGAACTTATGCAGCGTTTTTAGACCGAGTCCATCCTGACGATCGCGATCGCGTTGCCGAGGCGTTGACGGCTGCTCAAACTGCCAGACTTGAATTCCATCAAGAATTTCGGGTGATTTGGCCCGATGGTAGCCTGCATTGGATTGCTAGCCGGGGGCGGTTCTTTTATGACACTAACAATCGTCCAGCGCGGATGATAGGTGTCGTGATCGACATAACCGAGCACAAGCAAGCCGAAGGTGTATTGCAGCGATCGCACCTAGAGCTAGAGCGCCAAATTGCTGAGCGCACTGCTGCCCTTAGCCAAGCCAACCATGTTTTGCAAGAGCAGATTGCTGAGCGCCAACAAGCCGAAGTGGCCTTAAAACAACGCGAGCAAGAACTCCAAACGCTATTAAATAACACTCCCGATGTGATCATTCGCTGCGATCGCCAGTTTCGTTTTGTCTATGTCAACCCGGCAGTAGAGCGAAGCACCGGGATGCCTGCTAGTTTTTTCTTAGGTCGTACCAGTCAAGAACATGGCACCCCAGCCGATCTTTGCCGCCTCTGGGACGAAACCATGCAGCAAGTATTTGCTACAGCCCAAGAGCAAGTCATTGAATTTGCAGTTCCCAATCCTCAGGGTTACCGCAGCTTTCAATCTCGCGTTGTGCCAGAATTTAACCCGCAAGGAGAAGTTGAGCATGTCTTGATCGTGAGTCGCGATATCACCGAGATCAAGCAAGCTGAAACCGAGCGATTGCAATTGATGTGGGCAAAAGCGGCTCAAGCCGAAGCTGAAATTGCGCAACAGCGAGCCAGTTTTTTGGCAGAAGTGAGTGCTCAACTAGCGACATCTCTCGATTACCGGGCGATGTTGCAGCAACTTGCCTATCTCATGGTGCCGCGTCTGGCTGACTACTGCATTATCTTTATCACCGAAGCCGAAACGGGTCAGTTGCGACGGGTAGCGGCAGCTCACATAGACCCTGACAAAATTGATACTGTCTTGGAGTTAGAGCAGCATTACTGTTTTGATCTCCATGCCGATCATCCAGTAGCGCAAGTTGTTCGCACTCGCCAGCCCATCTGCCGGACGAGCCTGCCTGCCGACTGGACACAAGCGATCAACGCCCCGTCTGCTTATCGAGAGGCTTTGCAATCACTCCAGGCTCATGCCTACATGATTGAGCCGTTGGTTGCCCGCGATCGCACCTTAGGAGCCTTGTTGTTTGCCTTAAATGACCCCCGCCGTAATTACAGCGCTGAAGAAATTGGGTTAGCCGCAGAAGTTGCTCACCGGGCTGCGATCGCGATCGACAATGTTCGGCTCTATCAAGAAGCCCAAGCCGCTCACGCCGCCAGTGAAGCCGCTAGCCGCACCAAAGACGAATTTTTGGCTGTGCTCTCTCACGAACTCCGAACTCCGCTCAACTCCATCTTGGGTTGGGCACGGCTGCTAAATACGCGTCATCTAGACCCAGCGACGGTCACACGCGATGCGTCCCGGTTGTCCCAGTTGTCCCGTTTGTCCCGGTCGTCCCGGTTGTCGCC
>CBIHQL010000598.1:0-2974 GCA_966211855.1 uncultured bacterium | reverse complement strand
CCTCTCCTTGCTCGGTAAATTTGAGCGCATTGGAGATAAAATTTCTGAGAATTTGAGCGACTTTACCTTCATCGCTATACAGAGGCGGCACTCCAATTGGTTCCTCAAAAATGAGTGAAACCGAAGACCCTTGAACCAGGAGGGGACGCAGCATTCCTCGCAGGGTGCCAAATAGCTCACTAGCCTCAAAAGAACTTGGACGCACCTCAATTTTTCCGGCTTCTACCTTGGCTAGATCCAAGAGATCATTGACCAAATCGGATAGGCCAGTCGCCGCTTTTTGAATAAATGTCACCTGCGTTTCCTGCTCTGATGATAGATCGCCATCTAATCGAGCTAATAGCATTCGTGATAGCGACAAAATCGAGTTAAGTGGTGTGCGAAATTCATGGCTCATGTTGGAGAGAAAGCGGGTTTTGAGCTCGTTAGCCTGCTGTAAGGAGCTTGCTTTTTCATCCAGTTCTGCATAGAGAGCAACAACGCCACGATTGGTATCTTCTAGCTCTCGGTTAAGCTGCCTCAGTTCTTCTTCGCGCTTGCGTAGCTCTGCCATTGCCCGCAGCAATTCTTGATTTTGGCGCTGGATCTCTTCATAGGGATTTTGAGGCGATCGCTCCATCACGCTAGCTTGAATCTGCTGTAGCTCTGCGTCACTCAGCGATTGTGTTCGCTTTGGCAAGGTTTTTCCGATGGTGATCGTCGTTCCTGACGATGACGACTCCACCTCAAACGTATCCATGAGTCTCTGGGTGCCAACAATGCCCATTCCCATGCCTGTTGGCGAAATGTAGCGCCCCGCTAAAACTTCGGCTAAATGCGGAATACCTGCACCTTGATCTTGAATTTGAACCCGAAATGACGGTGGATTCCCTGCCACATAAAATTCAACGTTGCCACCTTGAGCATATTGCAAGGCATTGCGGGCAATTTCTGACACGGCGGTTGCCAGTCGCGCTTGATCTTGCGTATCAAATCCTAATTGGGCAGCCAATTCACGAGTGCGCTGTCGTGCTTGAACAACATCTTGTTCATAGTGAATTTCCAGGGTGAAGAGGATTGTCATACCCCTAGTCCTTTTGCCACCAAAATCGTGACATCATCGCGCTCTCGATTGAAATCTCGATACAAAACACCTGCAATTAAACTCGGATGTTTTTGGATTAAACCCGGATAGCGATCGAGCTTCCACTGCGTCCCCAAACCGTCAGAATGCATGATCAAGATGCCGTTGGGATACCAGGGATAGCGAAATTCTTGAATCTTCTGAAGCTCATGGCCCACCGTGCCGTTGTAAGACACTAAGTGGTGTTGTTCGGTAAACGAAGAAATGCTGGCAGCAATGTTGCCTACTCCGGCAAAGCAAACAGTTTGTTGATCAAAATCAATTTCAGCGATCGCCAGGGCTGCACCGCGTGTTGATCGCAAAGCGCTATGGGCGGCTTCAATAATCGCGTACGGCGATCGTTGGCAATCCTCTTGAAAGACTTTCACCGCTGCTGAAGCCGCAGTCGCTGCCGCAGAACCATGCCCCAAACCGTCTACAACCAGAAGCAGTCGGCGGTGAGCGTAGGATTGACAAGTCCAAGCATCACCCGACACGTTTTCTCCGCGCATGGGTAAGCAGATGCCGCCAATTTTGAGTTGCTCTTCGGTCGGTTGGGAGGTCGATGCCCAGATATGAGCTAGAAGTGCTGTTCCTTGATGGGGGGGTGAATAGATTTCCAGCAGATTTGAGAGCCGCTGAATGGCACCAAGCCCATTGCCAGATGTACCACCCGTCGAAAAGCCGTCTTTTAAGCAAGCCTCGACATCGCCCATTCCCGGCCCTTTGTCGAGTGCCAAGATTTCAAGGCCAATCGAGAGATTCTGTTCGATCGCCCCTAACAACACAACACCACCGCCTGCATGCTGCACTAGATTATTGGCAACTTCAGTGACAACAATTCCCACTTTGCCCCGTTGCGTTTCATTGAAGCTGAGGCGATCGGCTAATGCCAAGGCGGTTCGTCGTGCTTCTCCGGGCTGGCTTGGCTCAATGATAGGAATAGCAATTGATTCTTTCATGTTATTTCCATCGTACAATCGTCACCTGCGTTCCTTGTCCAGCTATGGACTCAATTGCAAATTCGTTGGAGAGTCGTTTCGCGCCGCCTAAGCCCATCCCCAAGCCACCACCGGTTGTAAAACCATCTTGGAGTGCTAGTTCAATGTTAGGAATTCCCGGGCCTGCATCTATAAACGTGAGCTGCAATCCGGATCGTCCGTTTTGCTGAAGGGTTGTGATCTCAACTGTACCGCCGCCGCCGTAGTCGAGCGTGTTGCGAGCAAGTTCACTGGCAGCGGTTACAATCTTCGTTTGATCGACAAGGCTCAAGCCAATCTCGATCGCAGCACGGCGCACAGACTGCCGCACCAAAACGATATCCGCAGAAGATTGAATATTGAGTGTCTCAGTCTTCTGCACAGTCTTCTGCACTCCTCACGGCATTAACCTGGGAGATGGGGGCATCAAGCGATGATTGCAGCAGCGCCATTCCTTTTTCGACGTTTAAGGCGGTGCGAATGCCCGTCAGCGATACCCCCAGTTCTACCAACGTAATGGCAACAGCAGGCTGCATTCCAACCACGACTGTTTCCGCATCGAGAACACGGGACATTTTAGCAATATTGCCCAAAATTCTACCGATGAACGAATCGACGATTTCTAAAGCGGAAATATCGATTAAAACACCGTGCGCATGCGTTTGAGTAATGCGGGTGGTTAGGTCATCTTGCAAAGTAACAGCGAGGCGATCGTGCATATCAACCTGGATGGTGACAAGCAGGAAGGGGCCCATTTGAAATATAGGAATGCGTTCCATCCAATCAGTCTCCTCGCTTACTTGGTCGGGACGCGGGTAATCGTCGCTCCCACTCGCTTAAGCGCTGTCACAAACGCATCGGCTAGTGTGGCTTTTGTGATCACGCTAGTCAG
>CBIHQL010000597.1:0-2974 GCA_966211855.1 uncultured bacterium | reverse complement strand
AAACTACTTTCCCTGAAAATATCGGCGGCAAGCTTTCTCGGCTGATCGAATTTTTACGAGCTTCTCGTTGTTTATTAATCTTTGACAACTTTGAGTCAGTCTTGCAAAGTGGCAAGCGGGTGGGCACCTACCACAGTGGCTACGAAGGATATGGCGAACTGCTAAAACGGGTCGGTGAGATTTCACATCAAAGTTGCCTCGTCTTGACTAGCCGCGAAAAACCCCAAGAAATCGCAGCTTTAGAAGGCGAGCAGACCCCGGTACGTACGCTATCGGTTATGGGGCTAGAAGCGATCGCGGGTCGAGATATTCTGGCAACGAAAGGGATCGTTAGCTCAAGGATTGAGCAGGATAGCTTGATCGATCACTATCGTGGTAACCCCCTGGCTCTCAAAATTGCTGCTACCACCATTCGGGATCTATTTGCTGGGGATATTGCCACTTTTTTGAATCAAGGCAGTATTGCATTCAACGGCATTGCGGCACTACTTCAGCAGCACTTAGACCGACTTTCTCCCTTAGAAAAGCAGGTGATGTATTGGCTAGCTATCTATCGCGAACCGACTTCTGTCGCCACATTACAGGCAGATATTGTCCCAACTATTTCTCGCAACAAGTTGATCGACACTCTAGAGTCACTAAAATGGCGATCGCTGATTGAAGGCAACTTAGGCGAATTTACCCAGCAACCTGTGGTCATGGAATACGTGACCGAGCAGTTGATTGAGCAGATCGCCGAAGAAATTTTGGCTGGTTCGCCACAACTGTTAAATAGCCATGCTTTGATGCAAGCACAAGCCAAAGACTATGTGCGCGAAAGCCAAATTCGGGTGATTGTGCAGCCACTTTTAGAAAAGCTACTGTCGATTGTGGGGTCGCCACGACAGCTCGAACACCAGTTGCAGCAAGTGCTCACACAACTGCGGCATCAAGGATCGGGCAGAGCAGACTATGGTGCCGGCAATCTCTTAAACTTATTTCGCCAACTGGGAGCTAACTTAACAGGTTATGATTTCTCGCACTTAGCGATCGCTCAAGCCTATCTGCAAGATGTCAGTTTGCAAGGGGTTAACTTCGCCCACGCTCACTTCCATAACTGCGCCTTTGCAGCTACTTTTGGCGGCATTACATCTGTTGCCTTTAGCCAGAACGGGCAATGGCTATCCACCAGTGACACCAATGGAGCCATTCAGATTTGGAGCGTAGCCGAAGGGAGACAGCTAGCCACCTGTCAAGGTCACAACAGTTGGGTATGGGCCACTGCTTTTAGCCCCGATCACCGCATGTTGGCAAGTTGCGGGCAAGATCATACGGTGCGCCTGTGGAATGTTACCACTGGGGAGTGCCTTCAGGTTTTGCAGGGTCACACCAGCATTGTCACCGCGATCGCCTTTGCTCCTCAACCCGGTTATGCCGGAAACTCTGATATTCACGTACTCGCTAGCAGCAGCGAAGACCAAACCATTCGTCTGTGGGATCTCAACAGCGGGGAATGTTTGCAGACGCTTACTGGGCATGAGGCTTGTGTGTGGGGCGTTAGCATCAGCGCCGACGGTGAAACCCTCGTTAGTGGTGGCGAAGACTGCAACGTCAAAATTTGGGCGATCGCCACCGGAGACTGCCTGCAAACGCTCTCTGGACATGCTCAGTGGGTTAAAACCGTTGCCCTCAGCCCCGATGGCACAGCGATCGCCAGTGGTAGCTTTGACCAGACCATTAAACTGTGGGATGCCGAAACCGGGGAATGCCTGCGTACCTTACAAGGTCATCAAAGCTGCGTCGTTTCAGTCGCCTTTAGCCCCGATGGCACCACCCTCGCCAGTGGCAGCTATGACCAAACCGTTAAGCTCTGGCAAGTTCAAACCGGAATCTGTCGGCAAACGTTGCAGAAACATACCAACCGCGTCTGGTCAGTCGCCTTTCACCCAGAAGGGCGGCTATTAGCCAGTGGCGGTGATGACCATACTGCCCGTCTCTGGGATGTGAAAACTGGGCAATGCGCCAAAACTTTGCAAGGCCACAGCAACTCGATTTACTACATCACGCTCAGCCCCGACCAGCGTTGGTTAGCCAGCGGGCATGAAGACCAAACCGTTAAGATTTGGCCCACTCCTACCCTGGCAGACTTGCAAAGCGATCGCCTACCGATCCAACCATGTACGACGCTGCGGGGTCATACCAATCGAGTCTTTGCGATCGCCTTCAGTCTGGATGGACAAACCTTAGCCAGTGCTAGTTTCGATCGCACCATTAAGTTGTGGAACTGGCAAACCGGACAATGCCTGCAAACACTCCAAGGTCATGCCAGCTGGATTTGGGCAATGGCCTTAAGCCCTGACGGTCAAGTCTTGGCGAGTGGCAGTTATGACCACACCATCAAATTGTGGAGTGCAGAAACCGGAGATTGCTTGAAGACTCTGCTCGGACACACCAGTTGCGTCTTGGCTGTTGCCTTTACCCCCGATAGGCAACTCCTGATCAGCGGTGGATATGAACAAACAATCAAGCTGTGGAATGTGGCGACAGGTCAATGCCTCAAAACTTGCCATGCCCATAGCAACCGCGTTTGGTCGGTCACCGTCAGCCCCAACGGTCAACAGTTTGCGACAGGGGGCGATGACGCAACTATCAAAATTTGGGACATCCACAGTGGAGAATGCCTACAGACATTGACAGGTCACAAAGGCCCGGTGCTCTCGTTGCTGTTTACTCCAGATGGCGAGTTGCTATTCAGTGGCAGTGCCGATCAGACGATCAAAATTTGGCAGCTCAGTACGGGGACGTGCTTAAGAACCCTACCAGGTCATCAAAATTGGGTGTGGTCGCTCGTGCTCAACCTTAGCCAAAACATGCTCTTGAGTGGTAGCCAGGATGAAACAATTAACTGCTGGGATCTGGAAACGGGCGAATACCTCCAAACATTACGCCCACCTCGCCCCTACGAAGGCATGAATATCACCCAGACAAGCGGCTT
>CBIHQL010000596.1:0-2981 GCA_966211855.1 uncultured bacterium | reverse complement strand
GTGCCAATTGAGGGTTTGATTCAAACTGTTGTGGCGTTGCAGTTTGACCCGTGCAAAATTTAGTCCAGCGGGGAATATTTCCTGGCAAAATTTGCCAATCGCTGTAAACCCCATCTTTATCAGGGCCAGTCTGAGGAGCTGCCTGCCGGATGGCCTCCACCAGTGCATTGACCTGTGTGTTAGAGACTTGTGCTTGAGCCGGAAGTGCCGACAATCCTAGACTCACGATCAGTCCACCCAGCCATAACTTCATAGCGTGCCTCATCCCCACCTGACTTCTTGAGTAACAGCAGTGAAAGTTATCGTCATTATACAAATTTGACTGGTTGGGAAGCGATCGCTCGCTGCATACCAAAACCTCCATCCAACTGGACACATGAGCGTGTGTAAGGTTCCAGTCGGATGGGGCACGAATTGTGAGGTTAGCTCAGGCTAGATCTAGAGCGGACGGTAGGTGCGGTAGTTGATGTTGGGGAAGATGTTGTCGATCGCTTCGACTTTCTCAAGCCAGCCCGCGTCAACTTTGCCAATGTTGATATCTTCGTAGAGCTTGTTGAAGCGCATCAGGTGCGATCGCGTCCGCCGAACTGCATAAGGCACCATCGTCCCAGTCCGCATAATAAATGCCCAGTCAGAGGATTGTGCCAGCAGTAACTCTCTAGCAGCTTGGTTGAGCGCCCGCCACTCCAACTCATCAACAGGTTCGCGACGACCTAACTCGATCATCCGCTCAGCAGCCTTGTGTAAGTGTGGATAGATCCAGGCGTTGGTCTCATTTAGCCAATATTCATGGAAGCCCTTATAGCCCCAGCTAGACTGCGACGGCTTACAAACCTGCTGCGTCGGGTTCATACGCAAGTAGTCAGCTAAGTGGGTCATTTGGTAAGTGTTTTGGTCATACCAGGTCTTGCGGAACAAGAAGTCGATAAACCAGGGGCCTTCATACCACCAGTGACCAAATAACTCAGCGTCGTAGGGCGACACAATAATGGGCGGGCGCTGCATGATGCCATACAAGTGTTCAATCTGGCGCTCC
Organism: uncultured bacterium; assembly: GCA_966211855.1. Classification (GTDB taxonomy): domain Bacteria; phylum Cyanobacteriota; class Cyanobacteriia; order FACHB-46; family FACHB-46; genus CBIHQL01. The sequence continues at coordinate 1,945 of CBIHQL010000596.1, read as the reverse complement.
CGGTTGAACATGAAATTAGAGGCATGATCCGCTGCTTTCTCTTTTGCCCAGTAGGGGTCGTACAGCGCTTTATCGCCTAAGCCTAAACCTCGTCCAGTAATTTTGTGATACTTAATCCCGACGTTTTTGCGCTGACCGTTGGGCATAATGTAGGGCTTGATGTACTCATAATCAGCCTCCCAACCCAGATCTTTATAAAACTCGCGATATTCGGGTGCGCCAGGGTAGCCGACTTCTGAAGACCACACCTGCTGCGAAGACTCGTGGTCGCGTCCAAAAGCTGCCACCCCAGTTTCGGTAAAAATCGGGGCGTAGGTGCCAAAGCGGGGACGAGGGCGAGCATAGAGAATGCCATGACCATCGGTGAGGAAGTAGCGCAAGCCTGCGTCGGCTAACATCCGTTCCACACCTTCGTAGTAAGCACATTCGGGCAACCAAATCCCTTTCGGTGGCTGACCAAAGTTTTCTTCATAATGCTCACAAGCCACTTTGATCTGTGACCACACGGCTTGCGGATACATCTTCATCAGCGGGAAGTAGCCGTGAGTCGCGCCGCAGGTAATGATTTCTAAGTTGTTGCTATCTAAAAACTGCTTAAAGCCCTTCACCAAGTCGCGATCGTATTGCTCCCAGGTTTGGCGAACTTGGTTAAATTCTTTGGCGTAATGCTCAGCTAAATAACGAATGTGACCGTTGTGTTCGTTATGTGCAATCTCTTTCTCAGCCAGTTCTTCCAGTTTGGCAAGGTGCTCATCAAAGCGTTCTTGTAATAGGGGATCTCGAAGCATTGACACAAGGGGCGGTGTCATGCTCATGGTGATTTTGAAATCGACCCCATCCCGTTTTAAGCCCTCAAATACTCGTAACAAGGGCACGTAAGTTTCGATGATTGCTTCATAAAGCCACTCTTCTTCCAGAACGTAATCGCTTTCTGGATGCCTTACAAAGGGCAAGTGAGCGTGTAAAACCAGGGCTAGATATCCAATGCTCATAAGGACTCAGGATAGATTGTCATTAATTTTTTAAATGCGGAATTCGGAATTGGAACGATTAACAGTGATGACAATTAACACGACGTTAGGATTGCAAAGATTGTAAAGCGAAATTACAACAACAGGTACTTAAACCTAGATTGCGATCTCATTTTTTCTGCTCAGGAGTCTTTTCATAATCTCTGCCTCCCGCGTGAGATTGAGTAAAGAAATATACAAATCACCACCTTCCTCGTGCTGAGGCTGGTGCTTTCTAGTTTTTAAATCTGCTCATACAGTTCTAGGGGTAAGCCGTCGGGGTCAGCAAAGAAGGTAAAACGTTTGCCTGTGAGTTCGTCTAAGCGGATAGGCTCTACACTTACGCCGTGCGATCGCAGTTCCCCAACAGCTTGGTCTAAATCAGTAACCGCAAAAGCGAGATGTCTTAAGCCACAAGCTTCGGGTCGGCTGGGTCTAGGTGGTGGCTCGGGAAACGAAAATAATTCAATCGTGTCGTTACCAATTTGCAAGTCGAGTTTGTAAGAGTGTCGCTCAGCTCGAAACGTTTCGCAAATCACGGTGCAACCCAAAACATTGATGTAGAAGTCTTTGGATTTCTCATAGTCAGCACAGATGATTGCAATATGGTGAAATCCGATGATTGGCATTTTCATGATGTTGATTGCCTAATCAATGGTTAGCAGGTGGTCAAAATTCAAGGAATAGTTGAATTCTGCTACAACTTCGCTGATTATTTAAGCGAACTTCATCTAGCTTTTGGATTGTGCTGTTTTCTAACTTGCGAAAGAAGTTCAACCAAAATCAACTCAATGAACTGGCGACGGCGTTAATTCTTAAGAGGGTGTTTGAGAAGTATCCACTTATGCCAACCGCTTGAGCATGAGCCTAATCATTGCCAGGTAGATGAAAGCTTGGGACGTTTCAGGTAGAGCCTCATAGTCCTTACTGAGTCG
>CBIHQL010000595.1:0-2991 GCA_966211855.1 uncultured bacterium | reverse complement strand
CTACGAGTTCTCGCTTGACAGTGGTCGGGATGTCTTCTCCCCAATCGACCATGCCTCCCGGCAAACTCCAGCGACCATTATCTCGGCGCTTCACTAAAACAATCCGCCCATCAGGCATGATTGGGATGATACTTGTGCCCAGAATCGGATGCCGGAAGATCAGTCCCAGCACTGTTTGCAGAAAGTGCCATGATCGACGCATAAAGGGAGGCTGTCATGTGAGTGGAAGGGTGGAATGCAGCGCAGGTGAACGAGTCGCTCAACTTGCCAAATCTGCCAAAACCTCAGTTGCATGAGACTCTGGTTTTACCTTGCGGTAGATTTTCTCGATCCTACCATCCGCACCAATCACAAACGTCTGGCGATAAACCCCCATAAACTCCTTGCCCATGAACTTTTTCAGCCCATAGCTTTCATAGGCTGTCGCGACGGTTGCGTCTGGGTCGCACAACAAAGGGAAAGGAAGCTGGTATTTCTGAGTAAATTTGGCATGAGCTTTGGCATCATCTAAGCTCACTCCTAACACCACCACACCCTGAGCTTGGTAATCGGCGTAAGCATCTCGAAAACCACAAGCTTCTTTCGTGCAACCGGGTGTATTGTCGCGAGGGTAGAAATACAAGACGACTCGCTGCCCTCGCAAAGCAGACAGAGAGACGAAGTTACCGTTGGTATCAGGCAAGGTAAAGTCAGGGGCAAGATCGCCTGGTTGAAGGGGCATTGCTCTACTCCTGATTCAACCGTTGTTGGGCCATTTTTAAGGCTCGTCTGACTTGCTCAAAGCCTGTACCTCCAGCGCTGTTGCGGGCGGCGACGACTTGACGAGGAGCGATCGCGGCGTAGATATCAGCTTCAAAGGCAGGATGCAGGGCTTTCCACTCTTCGAGGCTCAAGTCTTTGAGGAGTTTGTTGGCAGCTAGGCTGGTACGCACCACTTTGCCGACCAAGTTATAAGCCTCTCGGAAAGGCACACCTTTAGCAGCTAAATAATCAGCCACATCCGTAGCGTTCGAGAAATCTTCGGCAACGGCGGCTTCTAGACGGGCAGTGCGAAACTCTAGACCTTCGCGGAACAAGATTGTCATCGCTTCTAGGCAGGCTTTGACGGTGTTAACGCCATCAAACAGCCCTTCTTTGTCTTCTTGCAAATCTTTGTTGTAGGCCAGTGGCAACCCTTTCATGATCACCAGTAGCGCCTGCAAATGCCCAAATACCCGCCCGGTTTTACCTCGTACCAGTTCTGGCACGTCGGGGTTTTTCTTTTGGGGCATGATGCTAGACCCAGTGGCGCAGCTATCTTTGAGCGTGACGAAACTAAACTCTTGCGATGCCCAAAGAATCACTTCTTCCGACAGGCGACTGAGATGCACCATGATCAAACTTGCCGCACACAGAAACTCAATCGCGAAGTCGCGATCGCTCACCCCGTCAAGGCTGTTGGCGTAAATGCTATCGAAATTCAGCAGTTCGGTAGTGTAGTGGCGATCGATGGGGAAGGTGGTACCTGCTAAGGCCCCACAACCCAACGGTGATACATTCACCCGCTTATACACATCACCCAAGCGCTCCCAATCACGTTGCGCCATTTCGACGTAAGCCAGGAGATGGTGCGCCAAGCTAATCGGTTGAGCCCGCTGCAAGTGAGTATAGCCAGGAATCAGCGTTTCAACATGGCGAGCAGCCAAGTCGAGCAGAACCGTCTGGAACTCACGGATTTGGATACGGATTTGCTCAATTTGATCCCGCAGATACAACCGCACATCAGTACCAACTTGGTCATTTCGCGATCGCGCTGTATGAAGTTTCTTACCAACATCGCCCACAATATCTGTCAGGCGGCGTTCGACTGCAAAATGGACATCCTCAGCATCGATACCCGGATTGAAAAACCCTTGGCGGTACTCTTGGCGAATCTGATCTAACCCTTTGACCAATTGCTCGCCTTCTTCGGCACTGATAATGCCCGTGTGGGCCAGCATCTGCGCATGAGCTTGGGAGCCGGTGAGGTCGTACTCCACCAACTCAATATCAAAACCAATACTGGCATTAAAACGCGCGATCGCTGGATGGAGGGCGGTTTCAAACCGTTGGCTCCAAGTTGATGATGCAGTCGCAGTCGATTGTTGCGGCAGTTCCGTTTCCAAGATGCTCTTCCTAACCGAATTCACAGAGTTCACTCATTTATTGTCCATGAGCAAGGCAGCCTCAATCACCTTGCTCTGGCGATCGCGAATTAATCTCCTAACCCAGTTATCGGGTTAGTAGGCTGTCAAACTCCGAATCAAATAGCCGAGAAACACACCAATTAGCAGTGCCCAAACTTGTCCTGTTTTCACAAAATTGTTGAAGCCTTTTTGGATGTCACCCAGCACGTCTTGGTTAAATTGCTGAGCCAAGACCGTCGAATCGTGGGGCACATACCAAGCTAAACCGTGGTGCAGCCAATCGTGCCAGGGCATTAGGTTGCTGACCGAAGTTGCTAGATCTTGCATTACATGTATCATCATGCCGCTCATCTCCTCTAATCAGGATTGAGAATTTACTAAACCGCACTATAGCGATGAGGCTTTACATCTTGAACACCAAACCAGCCAACAGGGGACTGGATTTAATGATCTTGAGCCGAGTTTACCCACAGCAACCCAAAGCTATGACAGCCCTCAGAACGTAACAATAGCAGGAATTTTACTCAGCTAGGAGGTAAGGCAGCCGATTGAATTTGCATGACAATCAAAGTCATATCATCCCCGTTGCGATTGGCGGGGCCAATGAATTGCTGTACCCGATCAAATAAATGCTCCAAAATTGCTTGTGGGCCTTCGCAATGCCGACATGCCCATTGGAATGATTGGGTGAGGTTTTCTTCATCAAAGCGATCGCCACTGCGGTTAGCCGCATCAGTAAAGCCATCGGTGTAGTAAATCAAGGTATCCCCAGGTTGCAGTTGCACTTGGGCATCTTGATAATGGGTGTCGGCATCTAACCCGATCA
>CBIHQL010000594.1:0-2994 GCA_966211855.1 uncultured bacterium | reverse complement strand
ATCTTTGGGTTTGCCTTAAATCCTGATGTGCAAAATTTGAAACTCGGCGTGGTGGATTATGCCAACACCTACGAAAGCCGGGAGTTAGTCGCTGCCTTTACCAGCAATGGTATCTTTTCGGTGACTAGCCATCCTCTCAGCCAACGATCGCTGGGTGAACAAGTTGAGAGTGGCAAAATAACAGCAGGTTTGGTGATTCCACCCGACTTTAACCGCGCGATCGCCCAAGAGAAAACGGCTGAGGTGCAAGTCTTAATTGATGGTGTAGATGCAAATACAGCTGGGATTGCCAATGGCTATATTAATCAAATCATCAATCAGTATAGCCGTCGCCTCGACCCAACTTTAAGCGCCCCGTTAATTCAGGCACAAAGCGTTTTTCTTTACAATCCGGGGTTGCTCAGCAGTTGGTTTTTGGTGCCGGGTGTGCTGGGGGTAGTGTTGACGCTCACCAGTTCTCTCGTCTCTTCAGCAACAGTAATTCGTGAAAAAGATTCGGGCACGTTAGAACAATTGTTGATGACCCCTGCCGATGCTTGGGAGATTTTAACTGCCAAGATCGTCCCCTTGTTTGTCTTGTTAATGGGAGACGTGTTGTTGGCACTAGCGATCGCCCGCTTAGTATTTAGCGTGCCATTCCGTGGCAGTTTGCTTTTATTCCTCAGCTTAGCGGGTCTGTATGTGTTTGTTGGCATTGGAGTCGGCATTATGTTGGCGACAATCGCCCGTAACCAACAACAAGTCGTTTTGACTTCTTTCTTTATCAATCTCCCACTGATCCAACTCTCAGGCGCGATCGCACCGATTGAGAGTATGCCTAAATTTTTTCAATATGTGTCATTAGTCAACCCTCTACGGCATTTCGTCGCGATCGCCCGTGGTATCTTGCTCAAAGGTGTGGGCTTAGAGGTGTTGTGGCCCCATGTACTGGCATTAGGCACCTTTATGATCATTTTGCTCGCAATTAGTATCAACCGCTTTCGTAATCAGTTGAGTTGACCCATTCTCAAAGGTTAGCGGGCGATCGCTTGAAGGAGTTCTTGCAGATTCAGATCGCTCCAATTAATCACAACAGCACTGTCAATCTGCAACTCTCCCTGCTTTAGACTGAGGTTTAGAGTTGAGCCATCTTCAATCTTCTGAAAGAGTGCGTCTACAAGCCGTAACTGAGCCTTAGGTAGTTTATAGTAAACCTGATCTCCCTGGACGGTTACCCCTTCTGGCAAAGCTTTGTTAGGGATAGAACCTCCCAAGAAAGTTTGCCAACCCGCAATTAGAGCCCGATAAATTAGCGAGTCTGTCTCACACTGAATTTTATTGAGAAGACGCAGTTGCCCTTCCACCATATCCCCCTTAAAGAGTATCTTTTCAGGTGTAAAGTGAAGCTTGGCTTTAACCTGCTGGTGCTCGATCACAGCCAGCAAACCTTCATTGACATCAGGCTCTAAACTCGTCAATTTCTCTACCCTAGCCGTCGCCTGTTGGCAAAGCAGCAACACAGCTTTGGGCTTCAAAATCAATTGCTTCGCCTGTGGGTTGACAGTAATGTAGTCTTTCACATAGTTTTGCAACAACTTGCCAGAGCTTTGTGCCGCTTTTCCGAGTTGATTGAAAAAGTTCATTAGGTTCTAGGATTAATTCTTGTACTGCTGATTACGTATGCTTCGCTGCAATCTTACACCCTCTAGATTGTTTCTACGACGGCGATCGCTCCCAATCATACCTTACCGACAATAACTGTCAGCGCCTTGAGTCGCCTTGACTGAGATCGGTGACCATTGACGAATCACAAATTCGCTCAACCCGACTTTTGGAGGGCGACTTGGGTCAATCATTTTCCAATCCGAAGCATTGCCCCAATCATAGGTATAGCCGAGCTGAGTCCAGGGGTAAGGCAGGGCACCAGAAGCTTTCATGCTCTTGGGAGTCATAGGTTGCCCATTGTGTTGATATCGCTGATCGTATTGAGCATAGAACCAACGTTGATAGCCAGGCAATACAGAGATGAATTCACTAGGTGGACGAAAACTCAATTCAGCCTCATGATCGGTGATTTCAGGATCGGGGCTAGGGCGAAAGAGAAACTGTGGTTCAACCCAAATTTCCACAACTTGACGATTTGTAAGCCGAGCAGCCGATTCAGGAGGCAAGCCGAGAAGTTGATTGAGTCGGGTGGCTAAAGGAACCTTGGCTGTGGGAGTATACTTTTTGCAAAAAGCCTGGAGATCGGGGACAACTGTAACCCATAAATCTCGTGTGAGAATCAGTTGATTATTCACGTTCTGGCTATAACCATCCCAGTTTGTCCAGGTAGTTACTAAGACTCGTCCACTTTTATCCCAGGTGAGTGCGTTGTTGTCAGGTGTAATGGCAGTGAGATCCTTAAACACCTTCTGAGGCTGTGGGTTTCTGGCATCTTCAACGGCATCCCAATAAGCTTGCGGAAGGGCGATCGCATCCTCAGAACGGCTATCCTGCGCCTGAACCGGCATGAGAGTCCCCACAACTTCCGCAATCCCTAGCAGCAACAAAATAGCTGTAGAGAAGCGAATCATGTGCCAGGAACTAAAGATCTCACGTTTCACCATAGCTAGATGCTCTAAACAGTGATTCTATTTTTCCCTCTAGCCTATTGAGATGCTCTATTCATGATGGCTAAACGTCGATTTAATGAAGTCAAATTGGATCACTTGGTGGGTTGATGTTTTGAAAGTCAATCTCGATTTTTAAGATTGCGCCATGTTCATCCTCAGTTACATACACTGGAGGCAGCCCATCACCATCAATACCGATGACAATGCCACGCTCTACCTCGCCATATCCATGCTCAAACATGAAGGTAGTTACACGGGCATAGGAATTATCTGGGGGAGTGCCTTCATCATACTCACCGGGTTGCCAACTATCTAATTGACGCTCTCCCCCTAACCCTTCGGGTCTAGGCGGAGATTCTTGCTTCATCGACTCTTAGCTAGACGGTTTCCCGTCCCCGCC
>CBIHQL010000593.1:0-3008 GCA_966211855.1 uncultured bacterium | reverse complement strand
TGTTACCTCTGGCTCTATCCGCATTGATGGTCGAGATGTGCGAGATTTCACATTAGAGAGTCTGCGATCGCATATTGGCATTGTCTTTCAAGAAACTACCTTATTCTCTGGCACTCTCTACAAAAACATTGCCTACGCCAAACCAGACGCAACGCTAGAAGAAGTGATCGAAGTGGCAAAAACCGCCCAAATGCACGACTTTATCACCAGCCTACCGGATGGCTACGAAACGATTGTAGGAGAACGCGGCGTAGGCTTGTCGGGAGGACAAAAACAACGGATCGCGATCGCCCGAACTCTCCTCACCGATTACAACATCCTGATCCTGGATGACAGTACCTCTGCCGTTGATGCTAGAACTGCGGCGCAAATCCAAGCAGAACTCGATAATCTGATGCGCCAAAAAGCTTGCACGACTTTTGTGATCGCCCAGCGGATTAGTACAGTTCAGAACGCCGATCGGATATTACTCATAGATAAAGGGAGATTAGTGGCGCAGGGAACCCATGAGGAACTGATGTATAGTAGTCCGCTTTATGGAGCGATTTTGGAATCTCAGGTCAAACAAAAGGAGAGAGTATGAGAGGTGCAGGGCCAGTTGTCGCAGCAGAGCAGAAGGCAAGTCATCAGCTCTCAACTTTACAGCGCTTTTTGCAATATCTCCGACCTTATAAAAAAGAAGTTCCGATCGCGCTGCTTCTAGTGGCGATCGGTGCGGCAACTCAGTCTATCGGCCCCTTCCTCATTGGTTGGTCAATCGACAACCTCATTACTCAAGGGAATCTATCAGGACTGCTGTTGATGCTGGCAGTTCTGGCAACAATCTACATCCTCGGTATCATAGCAATTCGGGGGCAGATCTTGCGGGTCGGTTGGATTATGCAGCGATTGCTAGGACAACTACGGCAAGATATTTTTACCAAAATCCAGAGTCTCCCTGTCAGCTTTTTCGATCGCAGTGAAGCAGGTGACTTGATGAGCCGTCTGCTGAATGATGTCAACACTGTGAATCAAGCGTTTGGACAGACGATCGCCCAGATGTTGGGTAATACGTTCAGTCTGGTCGGTATCATCATCGCCATGTTTTTGATCAACTTCAAGCTGGCGCTGTTGAGCAACTTAGCGGTGCCCCTGATGATTTTCACCACCAGTTTCTTTGCGCGTTGGGCCAGAGCTAGATTCCGTGTCACTCGCCAGACTATCGGCGATCTCTCTGCCAAACTGGAGGAAGGGATCACCAGCGTCCGAGAAGCTCAAGCCTTCAACCGTGTACAGCTCAATATTGAGGAGTTCGACTTAGTAAATGCAGCGAACCGGGATGCCAATGTTCAGGCAGTGGCGATTACAGCGGCGTTTCTCCCCTCCATCGATTTTCTCAATACATTGGCGACCGCTGCGGTGCTAGCTTATGGCGGGTACTTAGCGGTAACTGGAGCCGCGACCGTGGGAGTTGTGACTGCTTTCTTACTGTATGTGCAGCAGTTCTTTCGTCCTATCCAAATTCTTAGCCAGTTTTACACTCAGGCACAATCAGCTCTAGCAGGTTTAGAGCGAATCTTTTTACTCCTTGATGAACCTTCCCAACTCAACGATGCGCCCGATGCGACAGAAATGCCCCCGATCCAGGGAGAAATCACTTTTGAGCATGTCACCTTTGGCTATAGCTCTAATCAACTGGTGCTGAAAGGCGTTGATCTCCAGGCTAAGCCAGGACAGATGATCGCTTTGGTGGGGCCAACGGGAGCGGGCAAGAGTACGATCATTAACTTGATTCTGCGCTTCTATGATGTCACAGGCGGAGCGGTCAAAATTGATGGCATCGATGTTCGCAATGTGACTCAAGCCAGTCTCCGTCGTCAGATTGGCATCGTTCTGCAAGACAATATCCTTTTTAGTGGTACCGTGGCAGAAAATATCGCCTTTGGTTCTCCTCACGCCACTCAAGCGGATATTGAGGCTGCGGCGCAACTGGCAAATGTGCATGAATTTGTCACCTCTCTCCCTCAGGGATATTCCACCCAACTCGGAGAACGCGGTGCTCCCCTCAGCCAAGGCCAACGCCAACTGGTCAGCATTGCCCGTGCCGTCTTGATCAACCCCCGGATTCTCATTCTCGATGAAGCCACCAGCAGCATCGACACCCGCACCGAAGCTTTAGTCCAAGACGCGATCGCCCGTCTCCTCCAAGGCCGCACTAGCTTCGTGATCGCCCACCGCCTCAGCACGGTCACCCAAGCCGATCAGGTGTTGGTGATTCAGCAAGGGCAAATTGTCGAATCTGGCACTCACGCCGAACTGATCGCTCAACAGGGCGTCTACGCCAATCTCTACGCCCTCCAACTTGGTGCGCCTGCTGTGGCCTAACCAATGTATCAATGCTGTTTAAGACTATGACGAGGCGATCGCAGCCTGAGAAGTATTTATTACAGATCCAATCAGAAAATTTGTTGAATCTAGGACGTTGCAACAAACCAATCGATGAGCTTGCGAGCAATGCTGGGTTTGGGTGGTACAGGTGGGAGGTGCTGTTTATGAAACCAAGCGGCATCGGTTAACTCCTCTGGTTGCACTACAATCTCTCCACTAGCGTAGGTCGCGGTGAAGCCAACCATCAGTGAATTAGGGAAGGGCCAAGGTTGAGAGCCGAAATAACGGATATCCTTGATCTCAATGCCCACTTCTTCTTGAACTTCTCTAACTACGGTTTCTTCTAACGATTCTCCTGGTTCAACGAAGCCAGCCAGCACACTGTACATACCTGGTGGAAAGCGAGGAGCCCGTGCTAGTAAGACTTCCTCACCACGAGATATCAAGACAATGACAGCGGGAGAAAGACGGGGGTAATTGGTTAAGTTGCACTTGGGGCACCGTTTGGCTCGTTCTGTTGGCAGTTGAGTGGTAGGAGTGCCGCAGCAACCACAATATTGATGGGTGCGATCCCACTCCATAATTTGGATCGCTCGACTACCTACAACATAAAGATCTTCGTCTAAGACACCATATAGCTC
>CBIHQL010000592.1:0-3025 GCA_966211855.1 uncultured bacterium | reverse complement strand
GTGGAAACTGCTGGGCTGGGATCAGGAGAGCGCCCAACGAACTACTATTGCTGGGGCGATCGCGATACTCAAAGCTCTGTCTACGCTAGCTAAGTTGTTAAAACTGGGGATCAACGAGAATAGAGGTAACTGGGTCTTGAGAGATTTGAGCGATCGCTGAGAGAAGTGAGCTAAGAAATGCGGGTGTGCCTGGAGCGAGGCAACGACCCTAGAGCGCTTCAGGTAGCTCGGTACAGATTTTTATTAATAATGGTGAAGTGTGAACAAATATATAAAAAATACCGAGCAATCCTCCTAAATTTGTGATCGCTCGGCCTAATTAAACTCTCAGCAATTTATTTCTGTTCGGGATGGGTGCGACTGGGTGCAGGAACCCCCAAACGATTGATCACAGCAATTAGTTGATATAAACGCCCTAAGTCACGTTGGTTAAAGTAGAGCGTCAACCGAGGTAAATCAATCGTTTCGTCGGGTGCTTCTTGGGGTAGGGTTTGGCTCTTTTCAATCTTCCCTTTCACCAAAATGTCGCTGAAATCTTCGTTGAGACGTTCCACATCATCATCCGTGAGGTCAGACTTTAAGCGAATAACCAGTTTGTTTCCGACGTAGCGGCTTGAGTGATACACCTGATAAAAGCTGGCGATCGCATTGCACGCAACTTCCAAATCATCAGTGATCGTATACAAACTAGGGTCGTCTGGGCTGATGAGACCTCGTTGCAGCAAATTGTCTTGAATGTACCGATGCCAATCTTTCCAGTAATTACCACCCGGTCGATCAATCAAAACCAGCGGCACTGGAGCCGACTTTCCGGTTTGGCTAAGCGTAATGCTTTCAAATGCTTCATCTTGCGTGCCAAAGCCACCTGGAAACAGCGCTAACGCATCACTTTCTTTTAAGAAAAATAGCTTACGGGTAAAGAAATATTTGAAGTTAACCAGCTTGGGATCGCCCTGGATGTAAGGGTTAGCACCTTGCTCAAACGGTAAATGGATATTTAGCCCAAACGATCGCTCAGGCCCCGCTCCTTCATTACCTGCTTGCATGATGCCACCCCCGGCACCCGTGATCACCATAAACCCTTGTTGGGCCAGGTTATGGGCAAATTTAGCTGCCATTTGATACTCAGTGCTTTCGGGTAGCACACGAGCCGAGCCAAAGATCGTCACCTTGCGCACATGGCGATAAGGGTAGAACGCGTGAAACGCTCGCTGCATATCTTGAAGCGAGGCCGTCAAAATTTTCCAGTCTAGTCGCTCAACTTCATCTGCAGCGATATGTACCAATGTCGAGAGCGCTGTTTGGATGAACTCCCCATGCTCAACATAAGGAAGCCGATCAATCAGCTCGACCAAATTGGCTTTGAGAGATGCAAGCTCGTCAAACGAAGAGGACGCCATGAATACTTCTCACCAGACGGCATTCTATTCTATCGAGATTCTGAAAAGAAAATAAGGATTCTGTTAATTCAGATACAAGAATGCTAGTTTTCCTCACTAAAAAACGCCTTGCTTAACATAGACAAGGCGCTTGCTGGAAACAACGCAACGAATAAATTGGTTAAATTGAGGTTCTGCGTAATCTGAACTATTAACAATTGACCTTAAACGAAATCAGAAACCTCAGCAGGCTGCTTCACTCAGAGTCTCGATTGATTCTCTTAAAGATATTTTTCAAGAGTATTCGCTAAAGTGGTTTTGGGAACAGCACCCACAACCATATCAACGCGTTGACCACCTTTGAAGATCATGAGAGTGGGGATGCTGCGGATACCATATTGGCTGGCAACGCTGGGATTCTCGTCGGTGTTGACTTTGACTACTTTTACCTGACCGTCGTATTGTTGTGCAATTTCATCCACAACAGGAGCCACCATCCGACAGGGACCGCACCAGGGAGCCCAAAAATCGACTAAAACTGGAACTTCGCTCTCAAGCACTTCTTGCTTAAAAGTAGAATCCGTAACTTGTGCGGCTGCTGACATGCTCGGAAATCCTTGCCTACGTTGTTTTCCCAAATTTTACCATAGACAAAACAGTCACCTCAGACCTTAAAGCTTATATATTTAGGCAGAATTTTAGGGATCTCGAACAGCTATAAATCCGTCTTTAAAAATAGGAACCGCCCGAACAATAGTCCAGGCGGAGTGTGGTGTGAGGAGTGAACGGAAACATGCGTCTCCGCTACTTCTATTGTAAGCGACAGCTTTAGTTTTTCCAGGGTTCCTGAATAGAGACCGGAAAAGTTTTAAGGATTTATTCGGAAGTCGCCTTACTTGCCCATACCAAGCTGTTGAGCCTTTTGGTAAACCTTACCCTCGGTTAACAAAGAGGGAGCAATCACAACTTCTACCTGTTGCATCTCCTTAATGTCTTTAGCGCCTAAAGTACCCATGCTGGTTTGCAGGGCGCCTAAGAAATTGTGGGTGCCATCATCGAGTTGGGCCGGCCCACGCAAGATTTGCTCGAGTGTGCCAGTGGTGCCAACCCGAATGCGAGTCCCCCGAGGTAAGACTGGGCTAGGAGTTGCCATGCCCCAGTGGAAGCCACGTCCGGGTGCTTCAGCAGCACGAGCAAAAGGAGAACCAATCATGACCCCATCGGCACCGCAGGCAATGCACTTACAGATGTCGCCGCCAGTCACGAGACCCCCATCGGCGATCACAGGGATGTAGTTGCCTGTTTCTTGATAGTAGTCGTCACGGGCTGCGGCACAGTCAGCGATCGCCGTAACTTGAGGCACACCAACACCTAAAACGCCGCGAGAAGTACAAGCCGCACCAGGCCCAATGCCAACAAGAATGCCAGCCGCGCCTGCCTTCATCAGGTTTAAGGTCACTTCATAGGTAACACAATTGCCCAGAATGACGGGCATGGGCATTGATTTGCAGAACTCTGCCAGGTCGAGCGGGTCTACAGACTCAGGAGCTAAGTGTGCAGTTGATCCGACAGTCGCTTGCACAAAAAAGAGATCTGCACCTGCTTTTGCCACTATGGAACCAACGCGGGCAGCTCCAGCTGGGGTA
>CBIHQL010000591.1:0-3044 GCA_966211855.1 uncultured bacterium | reverse complement strand
TACGGTGCCATTTTGTAGGCGACCGACCACGTTATTAGGTGCTAAATCAGGGCTAGAGCGCACATTTAAAGGAGGGGCAGAGTCGGCAACTAAGGTTAAACAACGCTGATTGGGTTCGGTTGTTTGAGTCGCTGCAAAATCAGGAGAAACCGCAGCTTGAGGAGACTTCACCTGTCGTGCCCAATACGCAGTGCCCCCAATCATCATGCCTGCGATCGCGCTAAAGCCGATTAAGAGAGAAGTCTTCCGTTTCATCCCTAAAAAATTTTAATGTGATACACCCAGAGATTCGGTTGAGAAGTGCCGCACTATGGCTCAAGGTTTGACACTCCTCAACACCTTCCGTTTTTAGTATCTCTTGCCAACTCAAACTCTGTGATCACAGCTTGCAAAGGATTATGTTTAAATGTCGCGATCGCCTGCTAGATGCAAAGAACAACCCGGAAAGCGCAAAGAAATAAGCACTGCCCCATAGAATAGAATCATGGCTCCTCAACCTCGTAAACAATTTGGTCAGCACTGGCTTCGGAGTGAAAAAGCTCTGAACCAAATTTTGAAGGCGGCTGCTTTATCAGACCGCGATCGCGTTTTAGAAATTGGGCCTGGTACTGGCATTTTGACTCGGCAACTGTTGACCCAGGCACAGGCAGTCACAGCAGTTGAGATTGATCGAGATTTGTGTCAATTACTCGCGAAAAAATTAGGCTCAATCGAAAAATTTTTACTCTTGCAAGGAGATTTCTTAACCCTAGATTTACCTGCTTTGTTAGCGCCTTTTCCCAATTTTCAGCAACCTAATAAAGTTGTTGCCAATATTCCTTATTACATCACAGGCCCAATTCTCGAAAAATTGTTGGGTACGATTGCCCAGCCTGTAACACCTGGATTTGACTCAATTGTTTTGCTGGTGCAAAAAGAAATCGCAGATCGGCTAACAGCGAAACCCGGCTCAAAAGCCTATGGGGCATTGTCGGTGCGAATGCAGTATTTAGCAGCGTGCGATTTCATTTGTGATGTGCCTGCCAAAGCCTTTGAACCGCCGCCGAAAGTTGACTCTGCGGTAGTGCGGTTGCGACCCCGAACCTTAGACGTGTTAGCTGCCGACCCCAAAGCCTTGGCAAAATTTGTCACGTTGGGGTTTGCCACAAAACGGAAAATGCTGCGAAACAACCTAAAAAGTGTGATCGATCGCGACCAATTGACCCAATTACTGGAACAATTGAACGTGAATCCTCAAGCGCGCGCTGAAGATTTGAGCGTGGCTGAATGGGTAGCTCTCAGTAATTTGTTGACATCGGCATGCGTTCCTACTCCCTAATTGCTTCTGCCAAAATTAATTTGCACCTAGAAATCATTGGCGATCGCCCTGATGGTTTCCACGAGCTAGCCATGGTGCTGCAAAGTATTGATCTGGCTGATCGAGTAGAGTTGCGCCCCTTGGGAACCGATACCATTCAGGTGCATTGCAATCACCCCGAAGTGCCTGTCGATCAGCGCAATTTGGCTTACCGAGCAGCAGCATTAATGGCTCAAGAATTCCCGGATGCCTTTGCTCAATATGGTGGTGTTGCCATCAACATCGACAAGCAAATTCCTGTAGGTGCCGGGTTGGCAGGTGGCTCGACAAATGCCGCTGCGGTGCTTGTAGGTCTGGACTTGATGTGGCAATTAGGGCTAACCCAGTCGGAATTGCAAACGCTGGGTGCAGTGTTGGGTTCAGACGTACCGTTTTGTATTGTCGGCGGCACCATGATTGCAACAGGTCGGGGTGAAGAACTTGCACCTCTGCCCGATTTAGACAACTTGTATGTGGTGCTGGCAAAGTACCGGAGTTTGTCGGTTTCTACGGCGTGGGCTTACCAAACATTCCGCCAAAAGTTTCAGAATACTTACGTCTCGTTGCCGCGAGATTTGGCTGAGCGCCGCCAACGAGTACATTCTGGAGATATGGTCGCTGCGATCGCCCACCGTAACGGAGCCCAGGTTGGTCGGTGTCTCTACAATGATCTAGAAAAGGTCGTTTTGCCTGAGCATCCGCAAGTGTTGCAGTTGCGTGAACAATTTCAGCATTTAGGTGTGCTAGGCACGATGATGTCTGGCTCTGGCCCGACTGTATTTGCGCTGACCGAATCGCGAGCCGAAGCCGAAAGAGTACGAAATGCTGTCAGAGGCGCGATCGCAGACCCTGACCTAGAACTTTGGGTGGCTCAATTTACTAACACCAGCATTCGTCTGGCTACCTAAGGTGGAAAGCCGGAACGCTATACCTGTTTAGGAGACCAACAATGGCGGACTTGACTCCAAAGCCCAATTCAACCGAAACCCCTGGAGAAAAGCCATTACCAGGGCCACTTCGCTGCTTTAGCGGTTCTTTAATGGCGGGGGGCATTGCCTTTGCCTGCTACAAACTGATGCTGTCGATCGCCCAAACATTCGCAGCTAAGCCAGTTCACTCCGATAACATCACGGTGATCAACATTACCGCTGCTGTTCGCACGTTAGTGCTTGGGATTGTAGCGCTAGGGGCAGGGGTGTTTGCTTTGGCAGCTTTTGGGTTACTGGCTCTAGGCTTGCAGGTGCTTTTTCAAGGTCGGCAATCAACGCCTCCTTCTTAAGGAGTCACCAGCGCTGCGAGAGTGAGATTTTTGAGCCACCGACCCTAGAGAATTTTTGCGGTTTTTGTTGGGCTAGGTGAGCCAGGAAGCCGAGATTTAGCTAGTCGATGGATATCTTCATCGTTTGCTTTGAGGTGAGCCTTGCTTGGCAAATTTGAGGCGATCGCTGATGCAGCGCTGGGATCGAGCGAAACTTTGCAGTTCGATGACTAATCGCTAAGTTTTGAGATTTTTGCAATTCTTATCATTGCCAAGACTTTTCCCCACAGTTTCCACAAGCTTTCCACAGAAGCGGCCTAGTTTTTCCACAGACAAGTTGAAGTTTTCCACAAGGTAGTGATGTAGAGTCAAGCCTTCCTGCCGATTTGGGGATTTTTCAGCTAACCCACTCGTAAAATGAGAAGTGCGGAAATTTTGTAAAGCAAAGTA
>CBIHQL010000590.1:0-3049 GCA_966211855.1 uncultured bacterium | reverse complement strand
CGCTCAGAAACTGGAGAAACGGTATCTATGAGCTTGAAGGCGTTATTTGTTCCTGATACTTTGATTGCGGCTGCCCCCCTTCCTGTAGCTTTGCCTGTTTTACCGATCGCTGCTGAGGTTGCTAGTGAGCCGGATGGGGAAGTCATTCAGGGGTTTTACTTGCGAGATGAAGGCTATTCAGAAGCAGGCGCGATCGCTGGACGCTTTACCTATCAGCCGACTCGGCAGACGCTGGAAATGACGACGTTTTATAATCGGTCAGTAGCCGTCGATCAAATGCGTCTAGTTGCACCTGATTTGCGGTTGCGCACGATTGTTACCTATCAACGCCCACAGCCTGGGGAAGTGCCTACAGTCATTGATCTGATTGGCTTTGGGGTTGAGCATCGACAATCAGTGTCAGCAGTGTAACCCCCCATGCAAGAGAATTCATGATCAATCGTCGGGCTTTCCTATGGGGAGCCACAGCTCTCGGTTGCAGCCAAGGCTTAGCGGCCTGTGGAGTCCAAAGTCAGGACGGCTTGCGGGTTCACCTGCTCAAAAATACGGTTCCGCCCCAATTGCTGACCCAGTTCCGGCAGACAATCTCGCCAGCACCGCGCTTAAGCTTTACTCCTGCAACTCAGCTCAGCCAACTCTTTCAACAACTGCAAACCTGGCATCAGCAAACCACAGCAACTAACTCTAAACCAGCATCGCCGTCAAATCCGTCTTGGTTTCAACTACCGCTAACAGGCTCACGATCTACACCCAATGCGCCTGACTTAGTGGCTTTAGGAGATTATTGGCTGACAGCGGCGATTCAGCAAAATTTGATTCAGCCGTTGAATGTAGCCGAACTGCAGAACTGGTCGCAATTACCACAGCGTTGGCAAACCTTTGTCACCCGCGATCGCCAGGGGCAACTTGACCCTAAAGGAGAGGTGTGGGCTGCTCCTTATCGCTGGGGCACCACAGTTATTGCCTACCGAGCCGACAAATTTGCTGAGCAAGGCTGGGCACCTCCGACTGACTGGAGCGACCTGTGGCGACCTGAACTGCGCGATCGCATTTCGCTGCTCGACCAAGCTCGTGAAGTGATTGGTCTGACGCTGAAGAAGCTAGGCAAGTCCTATAACGCAACAGATCTGCAAGCGATCGCTGAGCTGAAGCGAGAACTGCAAGCGCTCCACCAACAAACCAAGTTGTACAGTTCTACTAACTATTTACAGCCGTTGATTTTGGGAGATACCTGGCTAGCGGTGGGTTGGTCTACCGATGTTTTATCAACGCTCAAAAGTAACCGCCAAATTGCGGCAGTTGTGCCTCAGTCAGGAACCCGAATTTGGTCAGAGCTGTGGGTACAACCCAGCGAACCATCTACGGCAACTCGTAGCCCCCGGAATATCACCCTGGCAGATCAGTGGATTGATTTTTGTTGGCAGCCCAAAACGGCGATCGAGCTTTCGGTCTTGGGTCAGGCGGTCTCTCCGTTGTTAGGAACTGGCGATCGCGCTTCACTCCCTGCCGCTTTACAAGCACAATCTATCCGGTTGCCTCCAGCGACAGTGGTTGAAGAGAGTGAGCTATTAGAACCCCTACCGCCCAAAGCATTGGAGCAATATCGTGAACTGTGGGTAGCGATGCGCCAAGGTACTTTACTCAGGTAACGGTGTAGGGCGACCTAAGCCATCTCGGCCCAGAGAATCGACAAAGAGACGACAGGTGGGTAAGTCAGTGGTACTGCCCGCCTGAAACTCGCAAGTATAAGCGCCCAGCAAAGTTCCTTGACTATTAAAAACACGAGTATTGAAGCGATAATCGCGAGCCACTGAGCCGACCCAATCAACGAATTCGTAGCGTTCTAGATAGTCCAACAAGCTCCAGACTTGTTTATTGACGACAACATCCACGCGGCGATCGCGTCCTGTCTGGTTGGGATAGGCAAACCAAGTATCCACTAGCTTGCCATTTGCTTCGCGATACTGCTCGTTAAACCACCACAGGCTAGGAACGGTAAGGCCGTTTTGGCAGATGGTGTTAGAAGTAATCACGAGTGTTTCATCAGAGCAAGCTCCGGGGCTAAGCACCACAATCGCCTCTTGTTCTGCGGTCAAGAGTTCACGGTCAAGCGGGGCATCAGAGGGTAAAACAGCCGCCAGCCTAAGCGATCGCGGGGTGGGTTGAGCGATCGCTGAGATCTGCCAACTGGTCAGCAGTACTAACCCCAGACTGATCAAGCCAGAATGCTGCCAAAATTGTGGCGATCGCAGTTTAGGTGTCTCAGCGGATTGCCGCCCCCAAGCCAAAATGTGTTGGAAAGAACTCATACCCAATGCAATAAGGTTGTGGCAAATATCTGTATAGGTGTGTAGTTAAGTTAACGACGAAACCCGCCCGTACCAAAGATATTCCAACTGTAGACGGCAGAAATGATCCGTGGGTTGCCATCGCTCTCGCATTGAGAATTAGCCCCACAACCGCCGACCTGATGGGCCTTGCAACCGAGTATGAGCATCTTGCAGAAGTGTTGGAATATCGAGTTGGGCGGGGCATTTGGGCAAGCAGTCACCACATTCATTGCAGCGGTTGGCTTTCATGCCGGGGAACCAATGCCCTGCGTTTTCAAACATGCGGTAGCGGTATTGCCCAAATTGAGTCATATCGTAAGCGATCGCTAAATTTCGCAGCCGCAGCACCTCAGGAATGTGGATTGATTCTGGACAAGGCAGGCAATCGTAACACTGGAGGCACTGCTCAGTACTCAAGCGATCGCTTAAATGGGTTTGTAGGCGATCAAGAATTGCTTGCTCAGTGGCATCTAGCGGGCCATCGGTGTCAGCGATCGCAATTGGTTCAGCTAGCTCTGTGGGGTTGGCAGGGCCGACACTTAAAGTCGTAATGCGGGGGTCGCTCAACAAAAACCGATAGTTAAAAATTAGCGGTGAAAGCGGCGCACACAGGGCTGTTAAGGTTGCAGGTGGTGTGTAAAGTTGCCCACCTTTATCGGCTGGGGAAATAATGAAAACCCCCAAATCCTTTTCGGCAGCAGCAGCAATTGCAGGGGCAT
>CBIHQL010000589.1:0-3054 GCA_966211855.1 uncultured bacterium | reverse complement strand
AAGATTTCTCCCCAGCAAAGCAAAGAGCGGCTACCTCCCGGAGTGTGCCAGAGAATTTCATAATTTTTCAGTCGTTCTCCCTGAGCTACGAGGACTGCTGGCATTTGGTCGGTAGGGATGCGATCGCCCTCGGTGGTCGTGCAGTAGTAAGCGTCTGCATATTCTGCCAAAGACTTAGGTTTAGGAAACTCACCTCCCGCCAACTCGTCAGCAATCCGATTTGCAAAGGTAATTTTGGCAGTTTCTGGCTCCACAAATACCATTGGCGTAGGCAACAGATTCAACAAAGTTTCTAGCCACTTCTGCTGATTCTGTAAAATCTCGGCCTGCTGCTGCTGTAAAATTTCGGTTTGTTTGCGCTCAGTCACATCTCGAAAGTAGACCGCTACCCCCTCGCTGGAAGGATACGCATTGACTTCTAACCACCCTTCTACGGCTGGTCCCCATTCTTCCCAAGCGACGGGTGTTTGCTCGGCGATCGCTCGATGCAACTCTACATAACCTACACTGCCTACCAGTTCCGGAAAAACTTCATGCCAGACATGTTTACCCAGTAGGTCTTCGGGTTGTTTGTGAAGCAGGCGGGCGGCGGCTTGATTCACATAGGTATAACGCCAGTCGCGATCGAAGGCCACAAAGGCATCGGTAATGCTCTCTAGAATGAGGGCAATTTTACGATCAGTCTGTTGGCTAAATGGCGGTGCGATCGCTGTTGGAGCTTGTGCCAGTAGAGCTTCTAACTCTTGATTGCGTTGCTGTAAAGTGGCAATCAGTTGCTCTTGGGCTGCGATCTGCTCAGATATGTTGCTGGGCGTTGGTTCTCGGCTAGCGGCTGACTCATGGCTGAGGCTACGGGCAAAGATTTCGATGACTTCTGAGCGGGAAATCCCCTGGTGTTGGGCTTCTTGTTGGAGCGATCGCCATGCCGTTTGGGTGAGCGAAAGGCTAACTCGCTGCTTAGCCTCTGAAACCCAATTACTGACAAACTTGCCTGTGGCATCGCGCTTCATGGAAACCATCGGTATACATACACGGTCTTCTCTATTCAATCCAAAAGCCTTTGGATAAAAATCTATCTAAAGGTAGAGGCAAGCCCCTGCGATCGCGATGAAGCTCCTGTAAAGTCACCCTCGCGGCTTAGGCGAACCATCCTTTACTATAAGAGTAGAATTGCTTTGTTTTGCCATGACTTACACCCTGCCTTGGGATAATCGACCTAACCCTGCATCTTCTGGCTCAAATAACTTGCCTCTCGAATGGCGGCAACCGTTTGAGCAAGTCATGGAAGCTGATCGAGAATTTTTTGCTCAGCATCCCGAACGTGAATATTACATCCGCCCCATTACCGAGCCAGAAGTGGTGGAAGGGCGATCGATGGGTAAAGCGGTGACAGCCGATGCCTATGTTTTGGTGGGTGAGCTAGCGCCGGGAAGTCGAGTACGGCTGACGATTATGGATGGCAGTGCTCCCCCAATCGAAGAATTTAGAACCATGAAGCGGCGAATTTGTAAGCAAATGGGCATCAAACCCAAGAAACCTCCTAAGCAAGGTCTGCGCCCCAAAGCCAAAGGGTTTGCTAACTAGGGTTTAAGGGCATCATTAGCGCAACAGGGGCGGCGTGATGACTTGAGGATGCCAATGGCAGACAGCTTCAGGTGAATGTGAGCCTGAAGTTCCACGTCTTTTATGCGGCTGAAAGTTCTCAATCTCCACACAGACTTTAAATCTTTAAAAAGATGTGTATTTGACCCCATCACTTATTTAACAAACGAATACTAAACACACTACCTTGCTGAGGGCTGCTTTGTACTTGAATTGTGGTTTGGTGTGCTTGAGCGATCGCTTGTGCAATAGCTAATCCCAGGCCAGCACCCCCAGTTTTGCGAGAGCGATCGCTACTCACCCGATAAAACCGATCAAATATCCGCTTTTGGTTTTCGGGAGAGATACCAATGCCAGTATCTTGCACCTGGATCAGAGCATATTGATTGTCTGTTGCTAAACTAACTGTGATGTTGCCCCCTTGAGGGGTATAACAAATGGCGTTAGAGAGGAGATTGGCAATGAGCCGATAAAGTTGTTCTTCATCTCCTAAAACAAAGATCGGCTGATGTACGTGCAGCTCTGCTTTGAGCACAATATCGGCAGCGATCGCCAAGGCAGAGAATTCTTCAACCAAATCATTGATTAAATCGTTGAGACAACAAGATT
This sequence comes from uncultured bacterium, assembly GCA_966211855.1. Classification (GTDB taxonomy): domain Bacteria; phylum Cyanobacteriota; class Cyanobacteriia; order FACHB-46; family FACHB-46; genus CBIHQL01. The sequence continues at coordinate 843 of CBIHQL010000589.1, read as the reverse complement.
GTAGCCTGAGTGGTACTCCTTGGATATCCATGCGGGACAGTAGCAGCAAGTCTTGAATTAAACCAGAGAGACGGTAATTTTGACGCTCGATGGTTTTTAGCGTGCTATGTGCCTCTGATAGCGTGAGCTGATCGTCGCTTAACGTTGTTTCTACCGTTGCCTGAATCGCTGAAATTGGCGTACGCAGTTCGTGAGCGGCGTCGGCAGTAAACTGCTGAATTTGCTGGTAAGACTGATAAACGGGTTCCATTGCTAAACCTGCCAGCCCCCATCCGGCAGTGCCTATCAGTACCATTGCTACAGGTAAGCCTAATAACAAGAAAGTACGGACTGCTAGTAAATGAGCATCATAATCATCGAGCGATCGCCCGACTTTGAGGTATCCCCAGGGTTGCCCATCAAACGTTTTGAGTTGTAGAGAAACCTGGTGATAGCGATCGCCTTTTTGATCTTGTAGAGGGGTTCGGCGAGTAGTTTTTTGTTCAAAGGGTAGGCCGTGGGGTTCTTCTCCGGCTCTGGCAACTAGCTGTTGTGATAGATCTAGAAACCTGACATAGTATCCTTGTTGCTGTGTTGCACCCAGGATATGGTTGCGGCGAGTCGGCGAGGTGTCACTACAACCTAGAGAGACAATGCATAAACCAGGTAAAAACCGCTCTACTTCGGGTTCTATGCGCCCCGGCTTTTTGAGAACAGGTTCTACCCCATCGTGAATAGTGCCAGCTAAAGAGTTTAACTCTTGGTCTAGCGATCGCCAGTGATCTTGAGAGGTCATCTCATAAACTGCCAACCCACATAAACTCAAAATCATGCCTGTAACGCCCGCATAATATCCTGCGAGTC
>CBIHQL010000588.1:0-3067 GCA_966211855.1 uncultured bacterium | reverse complement strand
CTCCATTACTAGGTCTGGACACCAAGGTTCCTCTCTTATTGTTCTATTCTGGCTTATCAACCAATCAATTAGCTGCGATCGCATCAATCCGGGCAAAATTCTGTTGTCTAACGGTGGCGTCCACCATTCGCCATTTAGCCACCCCCAGAGATTGCCGGTACTAGTTTCGAGCCAGCAACCGAGAGGATCAACCAAAATTGCTTCTTGTGCCCCTTTGTCTTTAGCTGTCTGCTGAGTCAACCAGGCAGGCAGGTAATTTCCAGTTTTATGAGCTGCGAGAGGTCTTTGGAACTCAATCGCCTCAGCCAACCAAGCAATAACTCCTCGTTGTTGCCGCTCTGTCAAATCTGCCGGAAGCGATCGCCCTGTAATCCACTCGCGCCCATCAGGAAAGATCGTAATTCGCAGCACCGGAAAATACTCTGCGATCGCTTCTGCTCCCGCTCGAACTCGTTCCCAGTCCGGTTGTGCCCATCGAAAAGCCGTCAAACTAGCTTGTAAACGCAGACAGTGCGATCGCCAATCAGTTAAGGGGTGCAGCAGCGAGTTCTCATACACTCGCAGCGTCGTGAATACCGTTGCTCCATACAACAGCCCTGGGTCAGCGATCGCTAACTCTAGCGTGCCTGATTTGATGAGCTGCCCGTCATACCAAAACAGTTGCACTTCCTCGACCTCAATTACCCAGCAGATTCCACTACATCGATTTAATCTGCTTTTGGAGGCAAAATCCGCACTTGGCCTTCAGGAGTGATGAAAACATCACCTCCTAAACTCCGAATCCGCTCAATGGCAATCTTGCGGGTGCGATCGTCTGTAGCGTTACTAAGTACCATAGACCAAGCAGCCACCTGAGCACTTTTACTTTTCGGGTTACGTGCTAAAAATTGAGCCGTTCTCTGCGAGACTTGTGCTATTTGCTGACTTTCAGGATCTGAGTAAGTACTAGCCCAATTCGCAGCCATTTCAAACGATCGCTTTGCGGCTTGAGAATCGCCTAAAAACAACAGCTCATCGATGCCTTTATAACGCCATACATAATAAGCGCGAGGTGGATCCTGGGGAGATAACTGCTTTAAGCCTTCTGCCATCAAGGCAACAGAACGCTGCGGAAGCCCTGCATAAATAGATGTACTACTCGACAAAAAGAGATAAGCATTTAGAAAGCGGGGATCGCGTCGCAGAATGACCTCAAAGTATTCTGGGCTTAGAGCATAACCAGTTTTGCTGCGAGCCAAATCATCCCCAAAATATTCCAAAAAATCGAGGAGTACCCAATCAGCGACTAAATTATCAAAACCAAAAGTGGGAAGTTTCTGCAGAAAACCTAGTCTTAGCCTTTCTGCTTCTACCTCTTGATTCAAAGCTTCGACGGAAGCTGAGCCTGACTTGGCGCTGAGCTGTCGCAGCTGCGGCACCTGTAAGGCTCCAACAGCAGCAATACAAGCTAAGGCCACTAAGGATGGGCCGAGCAATTGACTCAAGCTACGACGAAGCTGCATAAGCGTTGTCAACCTCCCAAAACATTAAGATCCTAGGCTTTGTGAGGCAATCCGTTAAGGTTAGTTAAGAATTTTTCACTCCAGCGATCGCTCTCCTGATACTCTGGGGCATGCTGGAAATTGAGTTATTGATATAGTCAGGCGATCGCCCCATCGTCAAGTCGCTCACTTTGCCCCGCCTATGAGTACCCACCCCCCAGAACTGATCATTGAAGCAGGCCGTACAGAGGGTCAATATTGGAAAGACCTCTGGCGATACCGAGAACTGTTTTACTTTCTAGCTTGGCGAGACATCCTCGTCCGCTATAAGCAAACTGTGATCGGCATTGCTTGGGCTTTAATTCGCCCCCTGCTAACAATGATTGTGTTTACCATCGTCTTTGGCAACTTAGCGAAGCTGCCCTCTGGTGGGGCGCCTTATCCAATTTTAGTCTTTGCTGCGATGCTACCTTGGCAGTTCTTTGCCAGTGCCTTAGCAGAGTGCAGCAACAGCCTGATTGTCAATTCCAATCTAATTTCTAAGGTTTACTTTCCTAGGCTGATTGTGCCTTCCAGTGCTGTCATCGTCAGCTTCGTAGATTTTCTAATTTCTGGAATGATTTTGCTGGCCTTGATGATCTGGTTCAACTTCGTACCAGATTGGCGGATTCTAACCTTGCCTCTATTTATTCTGTTAGCCTTTGCCGCTGCGATGGGTGCAGGCTTATGGTTAGCGGCTTTGAATGTGAAGTACCGGGACTTTCGCTACATTGTGCCATTCATTGTGCAATTTGGCCTCTACATCTCCCCTGTAGGCTTTAGTAGCAGCATTGTGCCACCCCAATGGCGTTTGCTTTACTCCATCAACCCAATGGTAGGTGTGATCGATGGCTTTCGTTGGGCAATCTTAGGAGGTGAGGCTCAGTTGTACTGGCCAGGATTTATGCTCTCAACAGGTCTAGTTGCGCTCCTGTTGGTCACTGGCATTTGGTACTTCCGCCAAACCGAGCGCACATTTGCAGATGTAATTTAGATAGGGAATGACGGGTGTGTCTGATACGGTCATTCGAGTTGAAAATCTAGCAAGGAATATATCATCGGCCATCAGCAGCAAGGGCGATCGCGCTACACAGCCCCCTGTGATGTCTTAAAAAAGAGTGCAAGATGGCTTGTATTTAATTCTTAGTGAAATTCAACTATGTTTGATGATAAAACAGTTCTTATTACAGGCGGTACAGGGTCATTTGGTAAACGCTGTATAGCCACAATACTCTCTCAATATCAACCTAAGCGAGTTATTGTATACTCTCGAGACGAGCTAAAACAGTATGAGATGGCGCAAGAATATAAAGCCGATTGCATGCGCTATTTCATTGGGGATGTGCGCGATCGCGATCGCCTGAGCCTAGCTATGAGAGGGGTTGATTATGTCATTCATGCAGCTGCATTGAAGCATGTTCCTATTGCTGAATACAACCCAATGGAGTGTATTAAAACCAACATCAATGGTGCGAGTAACGTCATTGATGCAGCAATGGAAAATGAAGTTGAAAAAGTAGTTGCACTATCAACTGATAAAGCAGCCA
>CBIHQL010000587.1:0-3073 GCA_966211855.1 uncultured bacterium | reverse complement strand
CGATGACCAGTTGCCTGTATCCCTTTCGGGGTGAGCAGGGGCAGTTGCTGGGGGTGGTAGGGGCTGATGTGAACGTCACAGCCTTGAGCAAGCAAATCAATCAACCTGTGACCAGAGGCGGGGGTTATTTTGCCATTCTCAGTGCCGAAGGTCGGCTGTTGGCATATCCGCCCGACCCTCAAAAGGCGAAGCTGCGGGTCAGTTATCAAGAAATTCCCCAACTGCAAGCGATTTGGTCACAACTCCAACAGGGGCGATCGGGTTTGGTGCCCACGCAAGATACCTTCTGGGCCTATGAGCGGATTCCTGGCACTGAGTGGTTGATGGTGGCAGTCGTGCCGCGATCGCTAGTCTTGGGGCCAGTGTTAGCCATTACGGTTGGGGGAGCGATCGGGGCTGGGGTGGTGTTGGCGTTAGTGGTAGCCGTCTTTGTGCGACGGCTGAATGCTCGCTTGCAACCGATTTTAGAAGAGTGTCACCAGCTCAGTGAAATGGAAGTCTTGCCCGCAACGAGTCACTTAACAGGTACAGCGAGTGCAGAGTCCATCACGCCACCCGCACGACGACTAGATTTAAAAGGCTTAGATGAAGTCGCTGTGTTGGCTGTGACCTTCAAGCAAGTGACGCAACAGTTGCGTGAGTCATTTGCAGCGTTAGAGGCAGCGAATGACGCTTTGGAGTTACGAGTTGAGCAGCGCACTCAACAACTACAAGCCCAAAATCTACGTCTAGAAGAAACCCTACAGCACCTGCAAAAAGCCCAAATTCAGTTGGTGCAAAGTGAGAAAATGTCTAGCTTGGGTCAACTCGTGGCTGGGGTCGCCCATGAAATCAATAATCCAGTCAATTTTATCTACGGCAATCTCACCCACGCTCAGCAGTATGCAGAAGATCTCTTGATATTGTTGAGACTTTATCAAACCCAGTTTCCTACAGGTTCGCCCGAAATTGCTGATCAAGCCGAAGAAATGGATCTGGAGTTTGTCGCGCAAGATTTGCCCAAGTTGATCGCTTCCATGCGAGTAGGGGTCGATCGAATTCGAGAGATTGTGCGATCGCTGCGTAACTTCTCGCGGCTCGATGAAGCGGAGGTCAAAGCCGTGGATATTCATGAAGGGCTAGAGAGCACCTTAATGATTTTGCAAAATCGCTTCAAAGCCCAGCCAGAACACCCCAAAATTGCTGTGGTCAAAGAGTATGGCTCTCTCCCCCTTGTGGAATGTTATGGCGGGCAGCTCAATCAAGTGTTTATGAACATTCTCACAAATGCGGTTGATGCCCTTGAGGAAATGAGCAACACGCGCAAAGCCACGCAAAAAACTGATCTTGCAGAAGCGGTAAACATGGAGGCTAATCAGGCAACCCTGACCCCAGAGTGGGAGCCGACCATCCGGATACAGACCCAACCTGTAGGAACTGAGGCGATCGCCATCCGCATTGCTGATAATGGGCCAGGAATTCCGCTCGATGTCCAACAACGTCTCCTCGATCCCTTCTTTACCACTAAGCCTGTAGGCAAAGGCACCGGATTGGGGATGTCGATTAGCTATCAAATTGTCGTCGATCGCCACGGTGGCTCGTTGCAATGTTTCTCAGCGCCGGGTCAAGGGGCAGAGTTCATCATCGAAATTCCAGTGCGGCAACCCGTTCACCCTAAGACCGCAAAGGTTGAGTAACCCACTGAGGAGCAGTCTCAGCATCGGGTTTCTCTAGTCGGGCTAGGTTCCAAGTCTTTTCTTCAGGCTGGTGTTGTAGATAGAGATCAAAAGAATTTTGCGCTTGGGTGACTTGTCGCTGAGGCAGCTTGAGCGTGAGGTCGTAGGTGCCTTGGAGGTGATAACCCGGCAGCCCTTGGATCTCTAGCGTGTCCTGCTGGGCGATCGCTACATTGTTGACATCTACTTTCGGCAGCTTAGTGAGACGGAGTTCTTTGATGAGCACCTGTTGAGTCTGAGTAACTTCTAGGGCGATCGCTTGTTGCAAAAGGCGATCGCTCAAACCTGGCACCTTGCCCCCACAAGCCGTTAACAACCCAATCAAAATAACTGCCAAAATCGCCCGGATCATAGTCTCCTTCTCCTCAGCGCTCCCCAGAGCCGGAACTTGTCTTCAACATCTTATTCTTCTCCCACAGTAATCGTAGGAGTAGTCGAGAGCAACCCTCCGCAGAGTTGTAGCCACTAAGATGATCTGTGGATGAGTTTACGGCACCCAGCAATGTCCAATAAAACCCTCGACTTAACCCATCAACTGTATGACTATCTGATTGCTCAGTCTTTGCGAGAGCCTGACATTTTGGCGCAATTGCGGGCAGAAACCGCCCAACATCCCATGGCACAAATGCAGATCGCACCAGAACAGGGGCAGTTGATGGCACTCTTGGTGCAACTATTAGGCGCTAAAAAAACTCTAGAAGTGGGAGTGTTTACAGGATACAGTGCCTTAGTTGTCGCCCTAGCGTTGCCTGCTGAGGGTCAAGTGATCGCCTGTGATGTAAGTGAAGAATATACCGCGATCGCCCGTCGCTATTGGGAAGCTGCTGGCGTGGCTGACAAGATCGATCTGCGAATTGGGCCAGCGATCGAAACCCTCGATCAACTACTGGCAGACGGACAAGCCAACACCTTTGACTTTGCCTTTATTGATGCCGACAAAAGTAGTTACGCCAACTACTACGAGCGATCGCTGCAATTAGTGCGCCCAGGCGGTTTAATCGCAATTGATAACGTATTGTGGTCAGGTCGCGTGGCTGATCCAGAAGTGCAAGACAACCGCACAAAATCAATCCGCGACTTCAACACCAAACTGCACGAAGATAACCGAATTACCCTCAGCCTCGTGCCGATCGCAGATGGGTTGACCTTAGCTCTCAAACGTTAACGCGATCGCTGAGACATTGGGAGGAGTGAGGAGTGAGGAGTGAGGAGGGAGGAGTGAAGAGTGAAGAGGGAGAAGTGAGGAGGCAAGAGTGAGCCTACACCCAACAATAGACTTTTTGCACAAATCAAGACCGTCCCCCTAGCCCCCACTTTTTTAAGAAATAATCGCTCTGGAGAGATAGACGCAAACAACC
>CBIHQL010000586.1:0-3080 GCA_966211855.1 uncultured bacterium | reverse complement strand
AAGGAGAGCATAAGCAATGTTCCTCTCACTCCCAACCTGCTGGGCACTGTTTAACGCTTGTTCGCAATAGTTAACTGCTTGCTCACCTTGATTCAATTGAAGACATACATTAGACAGCCTCTGTAAAGTTAAATTTTGTAAATCTCTTTCACCAATTTGTTTGGCAATAGTTAGAGCTTTATCAAGAAAATCTTTACCTTGTTGATACTTTTGGAGGAGGATATATGTGCTACCTATACCTGCTAGATTTCGTGCTTCACAATCTCTATTGTTAGTTTCACGAGAAAACTCAAGGGACTGCTCAAAAGCTTTAAGGGCATTGTCCCAGTTTTGCAATTGAATGTAAATCTCGCCAACACCCTGTAATTGTGAAGCTTGAGCATTGATATCATTTGTCTCACGTGAAATAGCTAAGCTTTGTTTTAAGTAATCAAGTGCCTCTTGATATTTTCCTAGCTCGGTATAAATGGTACCTAAACCCTGCAAGGCAAAAGATTGATAACTTCGATTATTAATTTGACAGCTAAGCGCTAATTGCTTTTGGTAGAATTCTATTGATTTTTGGTATTGCCCTAATGCCCGATAATTCTGCCCTAGTCCTAGAACAGCAGTAATTTCGAAAATCTTATTACCAGTCTCTTTGCTTAGATGAGCTGACTGTTGAAAGTAGGTAATTGACTCTTGAAATTGACTAAGCTGATGGTAACATTTACCTAAATTTAGGGCAGCTATTTCTTGCTCCTGCTTATTCCCTACGTTTTTAGATGAGGTGAGGGCCTGCTTCCAATATTCAAGGGCTTTTTGAAAGTCAAACACTTTGGAGTAGCTGTCTGCTAGTCCTCTTAAGCAAGCAATTTCTTCTGATTGATTATGAGCTTGACGGCTAACTAAGAGCCGTTCTTGATAGTATCTGATCGCTTTTTGTACTTCTGGGTTCATTGGATTTTCCTTGGATAAAGACTTCCGTACCCAGTGTTCCCGCAGTCCAACAAGCCGTACCAAAGCTTAAACGACGTTATAGAATTGATGTGCCTTCATGGGGTAAAGACTCGGTAATTAACCAACAGGCCAACAGTTTTATCAACTCTTCACGAAAAAGCGACTCTTTTAGAAGAGACCGCGTCGAAGAGATTGAATAGCCTAGCGAAATGTTGAGCTTGTAAGCGTAGTAGACAATTTGTAAAACTAAATGAGTTGATCTGAACAAGGGGAGGCTAACAGAGGTCTCCCTTTTTCTGTAGGGTGCCGTAAGCACCAGCACACAAACCCAGCATTGACATTGGTATAGCCAGCAAAAAGCGATCGCCTCTTAATTTCTGCATCAGAAGCGATCGCTCTGCAATATTCCAGTCGTTCTTCAAGAAGTTGCGGTTTAGCCTTCTTTCTGACCTAATACCATTTGCAACACCATCGGCTCCCCTCCAACCTGGTGATAGCGATCGGCCCATTGACGAATCACTTCATCGAGTTCTTCTAAAGCTCGATCAACCTTTTCGGGGGGAATATCCAATTCCTCTAAAACTCGCATTACCTTAGGTTGTTGCTCAGCCCAAGCTCTCATCAGACGGAAATAACGAGCGGTGTCTTCCACCATGATGTAAGTGCGCTCTTCGTCATCGGCTGGAGAATAAGACGAGCGAGTGAGCGCGTAAAACGGCATCCCCCACGGTGACTCAATGCGCGTGACTGTACCCGAATACATCAGGCGGCGTTTAATGTGTTCGGTGAGGGCTTCACTCAAAGGCACCTGGCGATCGCTGGGCAAGTCTTCTTGAGAGCGATCGTGTAAGAACTCAATTAATTCCATAAACTGGAACGAATTGATCAATTGCGCATCGGGTAGATTGCCAGGTAATTTTTGCTCAATTTGGCGCTTTTCTTCAGAGGTCAAGCTAGTGCCGGGAACTCGCGATCGTCCGGGTTGCCACGGGTACTGCTCCAGCCATACATAAGGAAACTGAATCAGATAGCGGGGTTCCTGTGACCCCAGCATCTTGAGCAGCTTTCCCTCAGTGAGCGCTTGTCTCACCTCCTCAACAATGACCTTCACACGCTTCGGCTCAATATGATGCAGATGGCCCGTCATGCGCAGGTTTTGTCCCTGCTCTAGATAGGTCATATAAATCGCACATTTCGCCGCCGTCGCAGCCGCATCCAAAAATGCACCATGCCGATGTCCACTCGTCCGCATGGCACTAAAAGCCAGATACAGCATGATCTGATCCATCGCGCTAGGACTGAGACGTTTGATCAGATCGAGGTCATTGCTCATATTTAGGAACAACGCTCCGTAGGAGCCACTATAGAAACAAACTTAAAGGTATAAAAATCTAGCAATTGCTCAGTGATTGTTATACCTTATAGGCGACCGACGCAATCACTATTATTCACCGATACCCACAGCTTAGAACAACACAGGCTAAGATTCATTAGCAGGTTTGCTTAAACCGCTAGTTATTTGGCTGAAATAGCTGTTATTGAGTCAATCATCAGAGATTTTCGTCAATCTGTTGAAGAAATTAGCAAACTTATTCCTTGTAATAGAGAATTATCACTAAGTCAACAAAGAGCTATCTCCAACCATTCCATCCTGTTGTCAACTGGTAGCCAGCTTTTTTAGGCTCAGTAGTGGTTAAGTAAAAACCTCAAATGTTTTAGGCAACGTTGGGCCTCAAATATTTTACTGAGTTGATGCCATCTAGACAGCCGAAAATTGTGGCACTTCCCGGCGACCACTACCTCGATGAGGAGCTGTGCTTTGCACTTGAGCAGATAGCTGTTCAGAAATATTAAAGCTATTGGTCAGTTGCAAAAAATTGTGTAAGCTAGACTTGAGGCTTTGCGCGCTAGCGGTTAACAGAACAACTAGCAGGCTGGCTGCGATTAAAGATGAGTAAGTACCCATAGAGGAAGTATCCATTCAGAGCTGCTACTTTCTGATACGGAGCTTCTGGGGTGTCATCAGGAAAAATTTTGGCAAACCCATTTCTCACTCATTCAAAAAATGAGCAAAAATGGGAAGTTTTTTCGTTGGGCGATCGCGTTAATCACCCGTGCAACCTAGAGTTTCCAGCCGATCG
>CBIHQL010000585.1:0-3116 GCA_966211855.1 uncultured bacterium | reverse complement strand
GGCATACTAATGTCGCAAAGCAAAATCGTAGGTTGCTGAGATTCTAAAATTTGCAAAACTTCTATCGATGAAGCCGTCGTGATCGCAGTTGCGCCTGAACTTTGTAGCAGAAAAGCTAGAAAGTCTCGCGTGTCATCATCATCATCAATAATCAACACCTCACAACCATCTAGCGGGAGGGTCTGAGGTGCGATCGCCCCACCAGAAGTATCGGTTCGCAGGGTGGCATCGGCTGTTAACAGCGGCAGATGGATCGTAAAAGTTGAGCCTTGGCCCACTCCGGGGCTATGTGCCTGTACCCAACCTTGATGTTGTTCAACTAGATAACCAACGATCGCCAACCCTAAGCCCAAACCACCATAGGCACGAGTACTGGTGCTATCACCTTGGCGAAAGCGATCGAAAACATGAGGTAAGAAATCGGGACTAATGCCAATGCCTGTATCAGTAACTCGAATTTGAACATATTGCTGAGTGGTGGCAGATGTAGCCTCTGCTGTAGAAGCAACTTCAACAACAGAGAGTTTTATTTCAACTCGGCCTTGTTGGGGTGTAAATTTCACAGCATTGGTGAGCAGATTCCAGATCACCTGTTGCAATCGCACCATATCTCCCATGACTTGCAGGAGTGAGTAACCATTCCAGTCACGCAAAAGGGAGATCTCCTTGGCAGTCGCAATCGGTTGTACTGTTTCGATCGCTGTCTGCGTAATGGCAATCAGATCAACAGGAGCACGGTTGAGATAGAGTTTGCCGCGAATAATTTGGGAGACGTCAAGAATATCTTCAATCAGTCTGGCCTGAGAGGTGGCATTTCGCTCAATGATTTCTAGTGCCCGAGCGATCGTTTGCTCATCACATTGACGAGAGCGCAATAGCCGTGACCACCCCAACATCGAATTTAAGGGAGTTCGCAGTTCGTGAGACAGAACGGCAATAAACTCATCCTTCATCCGGTTAGCAACTTCGGCTTCTTGGCGGGCAGCTTGCTCACGAATGACTTGAGCATTGGCAGCTTCGGCTTGTTTACGCTCGGTAATGTCTTCAATGGTGCCGACATGGCCCAAAAATTGACCTTGTTCTGAGAGCATCCGCGCAGAGCGGACTTGCACCCATGGCACACCACCATCACGCTTTTGAAACCGGAACTCTTGAGAATATTCTTGTGCCGTTTGGAGGTAATGCGACCAAGTAGCGATCGCCCGCTCTCGATCGTCTGGATGCACGGCTTGGAGCCACTCTTGGCTTGCTTCTGGCTGAGCCGCAAAACCACAAACAGCTTGCAAGCGCGGATTGGTATAGACACAATTTCCGGCAATATCAGTCACAAACACGCCAACAGGTGAGCAAGTACTGAGCGAACGGAAACGCTTTTCACTCAGTTGGAGCTGAGTATTAGTCGCTTCTAGCTGATTTGCTTTTTGCTCCAAAGCCTCGGTTTTTTGGCGCAGTGCTTCAGTCTTCTTAAACAGTTCAATAAAGATCTGAACTTTTGAGCGCAGAATGTTAGGCGCGATCGGTTTAATTAGATAATCAACAGCACCGAGGGCATAGCCTTGAAACATAAATTGCTCAGTGGTGCTGAAGGCCGTGAGAAAGATAATGGGCGTTTCTCGCGATCGCTGACGGCGGCGGATCAGCGTTGCCACCTCAAATCCATCCATCTCTGGCATTTGCACATCGAGCAAAATGACCGCAAAGTCGTCATATAGCAAGCAGCGCAGGGCTTCTTCACCAGAGGTCGCTTGTACAAGATTTTCACCAAGGTCACCCAAAATCGCTTCTAGAGCTAACAGGTTTTCGGGTTGGTCATCGACCAGTAATATATTGACCTTCTGATCAGGTAGCATTGCTATGCTCCTGTTGCGTGACAAAGACTAATTAAGCTCGGAGCAATCTGAGCTAAAGGCAAGATCCAATCAACCGAGACATTGGCGATCGCAGCAGTTGGCAAAACTGGACTTTCGGCAGTCTCAGGTGCTTGCACAATCGTAACTCCCCCTTGGGCTTTGATGGCTGATAATCCTCGCACGCCATCTTGATTAGCCCCAGTCAACACTACTCCAATCATGCGATCGGCATACGCATCAGCAGCCGATTCAAACAAAACATCAATGGAGGGGCGAGCATAAGAAACAGGCTCATCAGTCGATAGAGAAAAGTATCCAGGCTCCACTAACAGATGGTAATCCGCGGGAGCCATATAAACGTGACCCGGCAAAATATCTTCTTTATCTTCTACTTCTTGAACAGGAAGCTCTATAAACTTTTGCAAGAAGGAAGCTAGTGCTTGATCTGAATGTTTGTGGCGGTGCTGAACAATCGCAACTGAGGCTGAAAACTCCACTGGCAAAGCACCTAGGATTATCTTTAAGGCAGATAAGCCCCCTAAAGAAGTTCCAATTGCTACCAAATCAAACGTCACTAATTCCGTCTCCTGTAGAGTTTTTCGGGTCTTACTATCTCTTCATAACGGTCTTGATAGGGTGTAAATCGTAGGGTTTCGTGCTTGCCTAATCCCAGAATACCAAATTTACACAAGCTGTTATAGAAAAGCTCATGGACGTGGTTTTGCAGGGTGCGATTGAAATAAATTAAGACATTTCGACATAGAATAACGTTGAACTCGTTGAAAGAGCGATCGGTGACTAAATTGTGCTGACCAAACACAATATTTTCTTGCAAGGAAGGACTCAAAATTGCACTGCCATAACTTGCGGTGTAATACTCTGAAAACGATCGCTCTCCGCCAGCTTTGAGATAGAGTTGGGTGTATTCTTGCATGGGTTTGTGAGGGTAAATACCACTTTTGGCAACTTGTAAAACCGTGTCGCTAGTGTCAGTAGCATAGATGCGGCAACGAGAATAAATACCTGCTTCTTGCAACAAAATTGCCATTGAATAGACTTCTTGCCCTGTTGAGCAACCTGCATGCCAGATCCGAATAAAGGGATAGGTGCGGAGGATCGGCACAACTTGTTCGCGGAACGCCAGATAAAAGCTAGGATCGCGAAACATCGCCGTTGTATGAACAGTTAAGCTGCTCAACAAGCGATCGACGTAGCCCTGGTCATACAAGATGCGTTCTTGGAGCGCTGAAATGCTGGGTAACCCTT
>CBIHQL010000584.1:0-3127 GCA_966211855.1 uncultured bacterium | reverse complement strand
AGTTATGTCCCTTGCGCCTGGGCGATCGCCCTTAGCTCGTGCCCTGCATCGCAATCGTAGCCAACCCTATTCGCGTTATTTGCAATTAGCTACCGTGCAACCAAACGGCTGTCCTGCTAATCGCACTGTGGTGTTTCGCGGGTTTTGGGGAGAGACGAATCAACTGCAATTTGTCACTGATGCCCGCAGCGAGAAGATCAGCCAAATTCAGCACCATGCTCAAGCTGAAGCGTGTTGGTACTTTACTGAAACGCGAGAACAATTTCGGATTGCAGGCTCTCTGATCTTGGTCGGGAGCGATCGCCAAGACGCAGCATTACAGCAAGCCAGACAAGCCGCGTGGCAAGCCCTCTCAGATGCAGCACGGGGGCAATTTGCCTGGCCCACCCCCAAAGCACCCCGCTCCGATCAAGAGGCTTTCATGCCGCAAGTATTGAGTGCTCAGGAACCCCTGCCCCACTTTTGTTTACTGTTGCTAGAGCCAGAGCAAGTGGATCATCTGCAATTGCGAGGCGACCCGCAAAACCGTTGGCTCTACCAGAGGGATTCACAGCAAGGTTGGTCAACTCAAGCCGTGAATCCCTAAAAATTTTGGCCTAGAGGTGTTGGCTAAATGCCACTGCCGTCTAAGAATTGCTCAATGACGCGATCGCGCAACCGACAACTAGGGGCAGTTTGAGGCGTGCTGGGTGCTTGGGGGCTGACTGCTACCTGAACAGACTCTGCTTCTACAGCATGACGGCTTAAACCCGCGATCGCATAGCTAGGAGCCGAGGCATACGGTGCGTAAACTGGAGCCTGTTGATTTTGTAAGTTTTGCAGTTGTTGCTCTAAAGACTCAATCCGAGCCGGAGAGGGTTGTTCTTGCAGATTTTGTAATTGTTGTTCTAGCGATTCAATGCGATCGACTAAAGCTCGAATGACTTCTGCCTCTGAGTCAGGCAAGCGACCATGTTCTAGTGGCTCTACTCGTTCGCCTGCTCGGTAAACAATCCGCCCGGGTACACCAACCACAGTGCAGTCAGACGGCACATCTCTTAAAACGACGGAACCCGCACCAATGCGCACGTTGTTGCCGAGTTGAATATTACCTAAGACTTTAGCGCCTGCCCCAACTACAACGTTTTCGCCCAAGGTAGGGTGACGCTTGCCACTTTCTTTACCCGTTCCGCCCAGAGTGACGCCTTGATAAATTAGGGCATAGTCTCCCACGATCGCGGTTTCACCGATGACAACCCCCATGCCGTGATCGATAAAGACAGCTCTGCCAATGGTGGCACCTGGGTGAATTTCAATACCCGTCAAGAAGCGTGCCAGATGTGAAATCAGGCGAGGGACAAACGGAATGCCGAGTTGATAGAGCCAATGAGCAGGCCGATGTAACAGCAGTGCTTGCAAACCTGGATAGCAAAATAAAACTTCTAACCAGTTACGAGCTGCCGGATCACGCTCAAAAATAATCCGGAAGTCGGCGATGAGGGTAGCTAGCACGAAAGGTCACCCCTATGGCAAGACAGACCATTCACTATCTTAGCGCTCTCTGACGGTGGCAATATCACCTGAGTAGATGAGAGTCTATGGTTCAACAGATAAGGTGTACTTGAGCCGAACCCCAGCATCAAAGGTGCCAATCCAGACTTTATAGGTGCCAGCATGCCATTTAGACCCTCCGACACTGGCATCTTTGCTTGGCCCTGTGTCGTCGCCGCAACGGACGCTGCCATCTGGCCCTTTGACTAAAATCGTGGTGTCTTTACCCCCAGTCAGCACTTTGAGTTGTAGCTGAGAAAAATCTTTTTCCAAGACTAGAAGGTGGTCTGGAAGTGTATCGCCAAATCCTAAGCAGCGCTTACCATCGCGATCGCTATTGGCAATGGCAGAAAAAGAATAAGAGCCACCTGTGAAGCCCCTAGCAATTCCAGCAGCTCGCGGAAACCCCGGTGAGAGTTTGAGAGTACCGAAATTGGAGTTAGCTTGATTAGCAAAGGCTGGCGTCGCACTCAATCCAACCCACAGCAGAAGACTTCCCAGCAGCCCCTGGGATAATTTGTGATGAACTAACATTGCCACACCCCTTAAAAAGTAGTTGAAAATTGACTTAAGACCCCTTGCTTAGTTGACTGGATGTCCCATCTCTAAGTGCCCTTGTCTATCCTAGGAAGCGCTATGCTCATTTTGCTGTTGTTAGGCTTGACGGTCATTGGCCTAACGGTCACCAATGTTGTGATTCTGGCTCCTGTTAACCTGCTGCAAGAGCTAACACCACCCCCGTGGTTGTCTATCGCGATCGCCCTAAGTTTCTTAGCTTGGCTAATGCGGGAGTAGCATGATTCAACTCAGCTCCTCCAAGCCTCTAGATCAGCCTGTTGAATATTGTTGACCAAATTAAAATTCACGAATTGTCCCAGGGTATCCTGACAAACAGTGACAAGCATTAAACTCGAAACTTGACAGATGAACGCTCAATCAACCCTTAAAATCCTGCTCATTGAAGAGAATTTAGTTAATCAAAAGGTGACTTTGTACCAGCTCAAAAGCATGGGCCATCTTGCAGATGTTGTGTCTGGTAAACAAGCAGCGCTAGACAAAATTGCAGCGACTCACTATGACATTATTTTAATGAATTGTCAGATTCCTGATGGCGATGGCTACACAACAGCTCAAGAAATTCGCCAATTAGAAGCTCAGTCAGAACGCGATCGCCAAGTACCCACGGTGATTATTGCGATGGAAAATGACCTGACACCTGACAAGCAAGCACAAGGGTTGGCTGTTGGCATTAACAGTTACTTGGGTAAGCCAATTCGCAAAGAAGAGTTAGCTCAAGAATTGCAAGTTTGGCAACAGAGAATAGCAAACAATTTTGCTGCTGCTGTAGAAGATGCTCAAAATTTAGACTCACTCAAACTAGAAGCTGATAGAGCTAGCTTGGGTGATCTCATTAATTGGGGACATTTACAACAGATGTCTGATGGCAACCAGGAGTTTGAGTTAGAGTTGCTCAAAATCTTTGTAGAAGATTCACATCAGCACTTGGCTCGAACAAAATTAGCAGTTGAGTTAGAAGATTTTCTGAAGTTAGAACAAGAAGCACATCATATTAAAGGGGCTAGCGCTAATGTAGGCG
>CBIHQL010000583.1:0-3131 GCA_966211855.1 uncultured bacterium | reverse complement strand
GGCCACAAATTACAACTAAACCCGGTAACCGTCTCAACTTCTGATCCATCCCTACCGTAAAATTCGCTGGAAAGCCGTCTAAAATCGCTTACAACCCTTTTGTGCTAGAATTTTGATAGATTTTGGTGTCTTGAGGCTTGATCGAGCTTCAGACCGAATTATTGGAGCGCTTCATTCATGACAAGCAATTACGGTGCCGATCAGATTCAAGTCCTTGAGGGTCTTGAGCCAGTCCGTAAACGACCGGGGATGTACATCGGCAGTACGGGACCGCGAGGACTCCATCATTTAGTTTACGAGGTCGTAGATAATTCGGTTGATGAAGCACTAGCAGGCTACTGTAAGCACATCCGTATCGATATCAATGCCGACGGTTCAGTCACCGTGGTTGATGACGGTCGAGGCATTCCTACAGATGTTCACCCTCGCACTGGTAAATCAGCGCTCGAAACCGTGATGACCGTCCTCCACGCAGGCGGTAAGTTTGGCGGTGGCGGCTACAAAGTCTCCGGTGGCTTGCACGGGGTTGGTATCTCCGTTGTTAACGCGCTTTCTGAGTGGGTAGAAGTCTCAGTTTGGCGCGATAAGAAAGTCCATACTCAACGGTTTGAGCGGGGCGTTCCAGTCACAGAACTAATTGCTAAACCAAGTACTGAAAACCGCACTGGTACTTCTGTAACTTTTAGACCCGATGAAGTCATTTTTACAACTGGCATCGAGTTTGACTATACAACCCTATCAAGCCGTCTGCGAGAGCTGGCTTATCTAAACGCAGGTGTGAAGATTACCTTCAGTGACTATCGTTTAGAGTTGCAGAAGAACAACGAGCCTCGGATTGAAACTTACTATTACGAAGGCGGTATCCGAGAATATATCGCCTACATGAACCGTGACAAGCAAGCGCTTCACGATGAAATTATTTATGTTCAAGGCGAGCGCAACAATGTCCAGGTAGAAGTGGCGCTGCAATGGTGTACCGATGCCTACACCGATAACTTGCTCGGCTTTGCCAACAACATCCGCACGATTGATGGTGGTACACACCTAGAAGGCTTAAAAG
Organism: uncultured bacterium; assembly: GCA_966211855.1. Classification (GTDB taxonomy): domain Bacteria; phylum Cyanobacteriota; class Cyanobacteriia; order FACHB-46; family FACHB-46; genus CBIHQL01. The sequence goes on along the minus strand of CBIHQL010000583.1, from coordinate 2,071 downwards.
CGGTTCTCACCCGCACCCTCAATACCTTAGCCCGCAAGCGCAATAAGCTAAAGGATAATGACCCCAACTTAGCAGGGGAAAACATTCGGGAAGGCTTAACAGCGGTGATTTCCGTCAAGGTGCCCGACCCAGAATTTGAAGGCCAAACCAAAACTAAACTGGGCAATACCGAAGTCCGAGGAATTGTTGATTCTCTGGTTGGCGAAGTGCTAACCGAGTATCTAGAGTTTCGTCCTGGTGTAGTAGACAGCATTCTCGAAAAAGCCATCCAAGCCTTTAACGCGGCTGAGGCGGCTCGGCGGGCGAGAGAACTGGTGCGCCGGAAGTCAGTGCTAGAGTCTTCTACTCTCCCTGGTAAGCTAGCCGATTGCAGCACCCGCGACCCCAGCGAATCAGAGATCTTCATTGTAGAAGGAGACTCTGCGGGCGGTTCAGCCAAGCAAGGCCGCGATCGCCGTTTCCAAGCCATTCTGCCATTGCGAGGCAAGATCCTCAACATTGAGAAAACTGATGATGCGAAGATCTACAAAAATACTGAGATCCAAGCCCTAATTACGGCGCTGGGTTTAGGCATCAAAGGTGAAGAATTTGACGCCTCCCAACTGCGCTATCACCGGATTGTGATCATGACAGACGCAGACGTCGATGGGGCGCACATCCGCACATTGTTGCTCACCTTCTTCTACCGCTATCAGCGATCGCTTGTAGATCAGGGATATATCTATATCGCTTGCCCTCCGCTCTATAAAGTTGAGCGTGGTCGCAGCCACTACTATTGCTACAGCGATCGCGAACTCACCAATCTAGTGCAACACGAGTTCCCGGCAAACGCGAACTACACAATTCAGCGGTTTAAGGGTTTGGGTGAAATGATGCCCACTCAACTGTGGGAAACCACGATGAACCCCGAAACTCGATCATTGAAGCGAGTCGAAATTGAAGATGCTGCGGAAGCCGATCGGATCTTTACCATCTTGATGGGCGATCGCGTGGCTCCCCGTCGTGAATTTATCGAGACCTTTGGGCCAAAACTCAATCTCACCGATCTGGATATCTAATCTCTATGGGTTCACGCAATAAGCGAAATAGGTGAAAATTGTAGCTGACTAAGTGAAATTCGTTGCGAACTAGCTGAAATCTCTATTGCGGACTAAGTGAAATTTTGTAGCGAATAAGCTGAGGAACGACAGGTAGCGACTATGCTTACTAGCAGGCTGCTACCTGTCGTTTTTGGTCAGTCTAATGCGCCCTGCAAGGAAGATTTCAAACCCTGGCACGAGAAAAAATATTGGGCGATTCTCCAGTCTGAAGATGAAGGACTACTTTTGGTATGAGAGGGCATTTGAGAAGTATGGGGCAGTTTTATCGCTTTCCGCCCCTAGTAGTTGTCCGCTTCTTCTATGGAGTTCCTTCATAGATGTGGTGCAGGGTCGCGCCTAGCATCAGGAGGCTATGTTTTTATAGCTATGGCTATCACACCTTAACTATAAGGAGACAGGGTTACATGTCGTGACAGCTACTGAATCGCCTCTGAGCAAGGAGGAACCCTTTCCTACTATTTGGCAAACCGAAGCGGGAGCAAAATCCTAGGGGGTTTGCCAAACTGCTAAACTCATTGTTTTCGGTAGTTTAGAGGCATTCCTATCAGTTCTGGTTCATGGTGCGAGTAGTTCTTTTGCCAGATTAATGAAGGTTTGCCAGAAGACCTCACCTAAATCAGTCTGGATAAGCGGTTGAACGGTCGGAGTTGCATCCACATAGGCGGGCTGAAAGGTGAATCAGACATGATTACTTCGACTTTTCAATTAAAGATGGAGGAAGTTGCATCCACATAGGCGGGCTGAAAGGTGAATCAGACTGAGACGCTGTACTACCGGTAGGAATAGCCACAGTTGCATCCACATAGGCGGGCTGAAAGGTGAATCAGAATCATTCTTAGTAAATGCTGTCATAGCTTAGAGGGTTGCATCCACATAGGCGGGCAGATAGGTGAATCGGCGTGACGGGAAAGAGTGTGTCGCTCTGAGAGGAGATATCTGGAGGCGCAGTCGCCGGCTGAACGGGGGCTCGG
>CBIHQL010000582.1:0-3155 GCA_966211855.1 uncultured bacterium | reverse complement strand
TAAAACACGAAGATAATCGAGTAGTTACAATCCCGATTCATGCTGGGAAAACTATTGGTAAAGGGCTACTTCTAAAAATTCTTAGAGACGCTGAACTCACCAAAGATGAGTTAATCAGCCTATTAGATTAGTTTGACGACTGCTAGAAACTGCTAAAAGAGTAGAGCGGGCGATCAAGAAAGATGAAACAACAGCAATAGCATTGCAGACTATGAAACGATCTGAACTAGAGCTGCCAGTGCAGAAAAAGAATGAGTTGACCCAGGCATTTCTGCCACCAGGGTCGGTTTTTCCAAGTTGATAGTTCAATGCGATCGCTTTTGGCTAAGGCTTCTAGAAAAAACTGTTCGAGAGTGGGGGCAAACTCTGGGTCAAACCAGGCCAGGTTTAGTTCATCATTGTGGAAAAAACTTCGAGGATCAAAATTTGCACTGCCAAAATTAATCCAATCTTGGTCAACGAGCATCAACTTGGCGTGCATCATACTAGGCTGATATTCGTGAATCGCGATTCCGGCTTTTAGCAACTCCGGGTAGCGTTCGCGGACAGCGTAGTAGACGGGTGGCTTGTCATTGCGGGCACTGGTTGTAATCACCTGCACATCGACTCCATGCTTTTTAGCCTCAATCAGAGCGCTACGGGTATTGCGATCCAAAATGAAGTAAGGGCTAGCAATCCAAACGCGATGTTGAGCCGCTTGGATACTGAACCAGATGAAGGCATCGATCGGCGAAACCTTACTATCTGCATCGCTAGGGATGACCAGCATGGGGTTTTTGAGTTCAGAAGCCTGTCGGGGAGGCCAAAACTCTACACTGGCCCTGCCGTTAGCATAAACCCAGTGCCTAGAAAAAATGCCCATGAGCACAGGAACAATCTCGCCGTCTAACTGAATCTCGCAATCTAACCAAGGGGCGCGATCGCCAATTTTAGGGTTGCCATCCCAAGCATCTGATACGCCCATACCGCCGATGAAGGCAATCGTGCCATCAATAATTAATAGTTTGCGGTGGGTACGGCTGAGGTATTTCAAGGGCACTTTCCACTTAGGAGGGTGAAAGAAGCGAACCTCAACCCCTGCTGCTTGCAACCGTTTCCAATAAGCGGCTGGTATTTCTCTAGTCCCCGCATGATCGACAAGTAGCTGCACTTGCACCCCACAGTGCGATCGCTCGATTAATGCCTCGGCAAACTCATTAGCCCGCTGGCCTGGGGTCATAAAAAAGGTTTCAAACTGAATCAGGTGTTGTGCTTTTTGGATTGCAGCTAATCGCACCGCATATATTTGATCGGGGTGTGACCAAAATCCACCAATACGCGCTTGGGTGGCAAGAGATTTTGAAAAACCGATCAACAGCGGCAAAAAATTTGGATCATTCAGCGCCACACGGCGATCGAAGCGGTATCGCACTTGAGGCTCAAATACACCTCGAAGATAGAGAATTAGCCAAAACGCGATCGCCGCAGCGATGAGAAGAATTAGAGTTGTCCAGGTCATGGGTGTCGCAGAGATTGCCCGTGTTGCCCAACCTATCAGGTCGGTAGGATTTCTCAGGTCTTTCACAAGGTAGAACTTTCTTGATTTCAGAGTGAGTGACTGAGGGTTTGAGAGCCGTGCAACTCTGGTTTTCCACCCTTCAAACCCATCGCTCGTTTGTTAGGCTGAAGACGCTCCTTGCCTGATGGAAAATAACGTGTTTCAGCTTGCTTTCTTGTCAGAACCGTTAAGTGTTGACACCGTACCCTTTGCGATCGCGGGACTTCCCGATCGCTTAAATGGTATTAAAGTTGTTCAACTGTCTGATTTTCACTACGACGGTTTGCTGCTGTCTGACGATTTGTTACACCAGGCGATCGAAGCCAGCAATCGACTTGAACCCGATCTGGTCGTTCTCACAGGCGATTATGTGACCCATAGCCCCAAACCGATTGGGCAACTGGCTCAACACCTACGTCGCTTACAAAGTCTGGCAGGCGTTTATGCAGTATTGGGCAACCACGACCTTGAGCTGCCGGAGTCGAAAACTAAGATTAGCAATGCCCTGACAGATGCTGGGATTCAGGTGCTATGGAATCAGGTTGCCTATCCTTTTGGTGATGATTTTGCCCTGGTAGGCTTAGCCGATTTTTGGTCGCCGGAGTTTGACCCTGCTGCTGTGTTTGACACTCTAGATGCGTCAATTCCGCGTTTGGTGTTATCGCACAATCCCGATACTGCTATGCATTTCAGCCAATGGCGTGTTGATTTACAACTTTCTGGGCATACTCACGGGGGGCAAGTGGTAATTCCTGGTGTGGGGGCAGTTCCGACCTGGATTCAATCATCTCGCGATCGCATTCCGGAACCCTTATGGAAGTGGATTCCCTTTCTCGACGGCAAATGGCCCAAAGTTGTGCGTCATTGGCAGTGGGCGCAGGGTTTACATCCTGTTGGAGAGAATTGGCTTTATGTAAATCGAGGGTTAGGCACGTTTCCGCCGGGACGTTGGTATTGCCCACCAGAAGTCACCGTGTTTTCGTTTCAGGCCAAAAATGGTCAACTATAAGGGATGCCGTTGACCCCGGAAATACCAAAATTCAAGCTGCTGAGGCAATTTTGACTAAAGACCTGGTTGAAGAGTAGCCACGTCTTTAGTCTAGTTTTCTACTCAGAGAGCTTTACAGAACCAAAACGCGAACCGCTAGCTCTGAAGCATGGGGGCAGATTCGGTATTAAACCAGGTGCGATCGAAGTTGCAGCCGAGGTGTTGTTGAATGCGGAGGATATCTTGCTCAGCATTGCCCAAGCAAGTTGTCGCGCCAGGGGAAGGGGTCACATTAAAGCGAATGCCACCACCGGGATCAACCTCAGCTTGACCGAGAATGAGCTTGCGTTGGTTGCGATCGATCAGTTGGGGTCGAATGCCGCCGACACCTTGAGCAAATTCCAGATCTTCGAGTTGCAGCGAAGGCACAATCTTGCGGGCATCGTGCAAGAACAAGCGACGGTTGACTACAGGCATCTCGAAGGCCATGTTTTTGAAGATGTAGTTGCGGATGTCACTGACTTTGAACAAGTCCCAGATGACTTCAGCAACCGTGCGATCGAGTTTTAGCACCTCTAGGTAGTCAATCACCGTCTTGAGGTTGTTCCGCTCTAGCAGAGGTAAGGGGAG
>CBIHQL010000581.1:0-3164 GCA_966211855.1 uncultured bacterium | reverse complement strand
GGGTTATGTGCTGACAGGAAATATTTTTGGGCCACTATCAGCGGTGCAAACCACAGCTTTACTCTTGCGGGGTGAGTCGTCAGTCGGTGAAAGTGCTGCCAAACAAGCGAAAAACCAATTGGAACTGGTTGAAGACCCCATGGTGGTTGATTATGTCAACGAGATTGGGAGACGGATCGCAACAGTAGCGGGGAGAGATTTTGATTATGAGTTTCATGTGGTGATGGATGATCGCCTGAATGCCTTCGCACTGCCCGGTGGTAAGGTCTTTATCAATGCAGGAGCGATCGCCAAAACTAACTCAGAGGCAGAACTGGCAGGCTTAATGGCCCACGAACTTTCTCATGCAGTGCTATCCCACGGGTTTCAGTTGGTGACAGAGGGAAGTGTGATTGCCAACACCACCCAATATTTCCCTTTAGGCGGCACGATCGCCAATCTCTTTGTGGCAGACTACAGTCGCGACATGGAACGCCAATCAGATATCCTTGGCACCCGAATGCTGACTTCTGCAGGCTATGCAGCGGATGGATTACGTAATCTGATGGTCACCCTCGAAAAAGAAGATAAAGACTCAATGCCGTTTAGATGGCTAGCCAGTCACCCAGTCACCAGTGAGCGTATCCGTTATCTCGAAAGTTTAATTCTCGACAACGGCTACAACCGTTATGCCTACGAAGGTGTGTCACGTCATAGTGCAGTCAAAACAAAGGTAAAAGAGATCATTGCTGAGCGCAAAAAACAGGAAGCCGAGAAGAAAAAGAGACGCAGAGAAAGAGAACGCTAGAACAATAGGGATAGAGGCACGTTGATCTCCCTGTACCTAAGCATTGACTAGTGCTGAGGCTCTCGCTTGGAAACCCGCTTGGGTGAGTGCATTGACCGCAGTTTGATAGTCTTGCACCCGGAACTGCATTCCCAAGGGAACAAACTTCCGCTTATACGGAGCGGTAACAATGGCTACTACAGGCACTTTCGCCTTCTCGTCCTCCCCTCGCTGCTCTAACAGCACGGTTCGGAGGCGATGCTGTTCTTCGATATCACTAGCTTGTCGCGGATCAAGTTCCACCATTAGCATTTGTACTGTTTCAACGGGTTCGGCATCGTCAATAATGAACTGGTTGCGGTCATCACGGCGATCGACCTTACCCCAAATCATGAGTTGAGCATCGGGAATAATGTAGTCGCCAATTCGTGCAAAAGATTTAGGGAACACCACAGCCTCAGCTTGCCCAGTTAGGTCTGCGATTTGCAAAATAGCCATGCGATCGCCCTTCTTGGTCACCACAGGCTTCACCGAACTCAGCATGACAATAGCGCTGAGCGTAACATCCTCGCGTTGATCACCCAAATCACAGATATTAATAGGAGCTAGGAGCTTGGCAGATTTTTGTACGGACTCAAGAGGATGCTCAGATATATAAAAGCCGAGTAGTTCTTTTTCAAGACGCAGTTTTTCTTTCTGTGGAAAATCTTCAGTTGCGGGGGCTTTAGGTGCGGATTCAAAATTGCTGGCTTCGGGCGCCTCGCCACTACCTCCTAGTAAATCAAGTAAGTTACCTTGGCCCACCGCTCGGTCTTTAGCCCGTGATTGTGCCCAATCCAATATCAGCTCCAGGTCATGCATAAGTTGATTGCGGTTGGTGTCAAAAACATCCATCGCTCCACATTGAATCAAAGCTTCTAAGGCCCGACGGTTCACAGTGCGAGAATCAACACGATCGCACAGATCTGCTAGAGATTTGAACGGCCCCCCTTCGTCACGAGCGTGCAAAATACATTCGATCGCGCCTTGCCCCACGTTTCGCACTGCTGAGAGACCAAACAAAATGCTATTTGTCAACGGGGTAAAATCAACTTGAGAGCGGTTGACATTAGGGCGTTCAACCTGAATACCCATGTTTTTACAAGTAGTCAGATATTTTTGAATTTTATCCTGATCACCACTATTGGCAGTCAACAAAGCCGCCATATATTCGACAGGATAATTCGCCTTTAAATAGGCAGTTTGATAAGTGACATATCCATAAGCGGTTGAGTGAGATTTATTGAAGCAATTAGAAGCAACTAAACCATTAGTTAAAACAAAGTTGTGATCTTGTTCAACGCCAATATCATAAACAAACTGAGTTCCTACAAGTTGTCTGCTGACAATCTTAACCACGTTTATAACTCCCTAAAATCTTCTCAATTTTTTGTTTTTTGCGCTGTAGACCGAAGCCTGAATATTGATAAACAAACCGATAAAAATATTCAATATGTTTACGGCTATAAATTGTCAAATAGTAAACTGATTTTGAACAGTGTTCCTTTACGATACCCATATTAAGAAGTCTAGCTAGCTCACTGACAAACTCATAAGATCCAACTATAGAAATTAAACCACCGCTTCTATTAGGGTTAACGTAAGCACAGCCATCACCATCAAAATAACCTAGTACATATGAAGCTAAGTAATTTGATGCAGGGAAATGGTAGAGACCAGAGCTACCTCGGCCTGCCATCACACCAAGATTGCCAAGAGCGGTTGCTAACTGTTGAGAGGAGAAGTTAATTCGATAATGAGGAGCATAATTTTGGGGTTTGATAACTCTAATAGCTCCCGAATACTCTAACTCCTGCTTCAATAGCTCAGTTAATTCCTGATCAATAGACTCAAAAGCTACATAGTTTTTAGTCGTAACGCAACCATCAGCAGCCATGAGTCCTAACAAGTAAGCTTTGACTTGGGAGTCAATAATATCAAAGTAACTCTCGTTTAAGAAATAACGGTTTTTGCGTTTAGTGTTAATACCAGCTTCAGCTAAAACTCGAGGAACAGCCCTCTCACTAAATCTGAAGGTACTGGAAATACTGCGACATTCCATACCCCTGTTGAAAGCATCAACAATTTGCTGCTTTTGTAACAGCGTTAACTGGCTGTAGGGAGTAGCCATTGGCTGACACTCGAAATTTGCTTCAACTCCAAACCTTGCTCAAAGATCTCATCGATCGCAACCATTTGACCATCAACTGTCATGAATTCATGATCTTTAGTTGCTCGGATCACGGAGCCGTCTTCTAAAAGATATTCAAAAACTTCCTGTCGGCCTCGATGATGCCATTGAGCGATCGCTTGGGTATAAATAAAACCATTTTGGTCAACGCTGTAGACTGAGCATTCT
>CBIHQL010000580.1:0-3165 GCA_966211855.1 uncultured bacterium | reverse complement strand
GCTCCAGGTAGTTGACTGATGAGCCAGCTTGCTCGTGTACCACACATCACATTGAACACGGTCGGTATCTTGTTGTCAGGACAGTGACTCAAGACAATACCGCTGACTCCCTGCGCCTGAGCATTCTGGAGAGAGGTTTCCAGAACAAATCCAGCCGCGAAAGCATCCGTCACAGTTGAGTGAGCAGTCAAGGGGTTAGAAGCAACGAACGCTGGATCAGGTGATCAGGTGTTCTTGTGCACAAATTGCGTCTACTTTTGCACATTGCACACCCTATTTAATACTTTCGCACTGAATGGAAACCTGTCAAACGCTCTGACAGAAATCTCTCTTAAGATGCATCTAATTAGCGTTGACCTGTGACGATATAAGCAACCCGTTGACCAATGTTTGTCGCATGGTCAGCCATTCGCTCTAAATGCCGAATCACTAAGACTAACAGCACCGTTGGCTCGACAGCTCCTCGAATATCGGTTTGGTGGGCCAACAGCTCGTACAAATCTTGATAGTCAGAGTCTACGGCATCATCTTGCGACTTGAGGTCTAGACCAGATTCAGCATCAAGGTCAGAGAGCGCCACCAAACTCATCGCTAACATAGCCTGACAGCGATCGAGCATAATTTGCACCCGATCCATACAGGGGTGAATAGCATAAGGAAACAGCTTGACTGCAATCTCGCCTAAATCTTTGGCATAGTCGCCAATCCGCTCTAAGTCACGCACCAATTGCATCAGCGCACTCAATAACCGTAAATCTTGTGTAACTGGAGACTGGAGCGCCATCATGCTGACACAATCTAACTCGATTTGTCGGTAGAGTTGGTCAATTTGTTTGTCTTGCTGAGTGATCCGATCTGCGGCTTCTAAATCTCGCTCAAAAAGGGCCTGACGGGCTAGTCGACAGGATTGCTCTACAAGCGCACCCATGCGTAAAACATCCCGTTGCAAGCGTTTAAGCTGGCGATCAAAATGGGTCCGAACGGGTTTTTGATTTTCCAACGAAACACTTACCAACTGTAAATCTCAAATGTTTAATAAAAAAATCGCTTGCTAAGAGATTTTCAAAAACCTCTGCAAAGTAGTTTAAGTATAGCTATCCTTGGCTGAGAACATTCACTGGCTTAAACCCAATCCAATCCTAGAAATTTGTTACGTCATGTAACAAGTTGTTCCAGAAGTATAGGATTTGGTCGAAATTGGTGAACTATCAACCCCAAGATAAGGAGTTTTGAAACATGTCTTTATCAGACACCCAAATCTATGTGGCTTTAGTCGTTGCTCTTATCCCCGGTATCTTGGCTTTTCGCCTAGCAACCGAGCTGTATAAGTAAGCTTGTCTATATAAGCCATCGTGGCCTATCTGGGCAGAGGGGACTAACCGCTCCGGGCGATCGCAAAAATTTGGTGTAGATTGTCTGGTAGCAATGTTCAACTGCTTAGATAGGCTCCGCTTGTTATATGAGGTGCAATGGCAAAAATTAGGTTTGTAGCCTACCATTGAGCCTTGGCAGCAGGCAGGTGCTCTGTCAAAGGCTTCTTTGCAACTTTCACCCCTATGAATGCAATTCAACCCGTAAGACCCCCCCTTCGATCTGAACCACTGCTCCGGGTAGTCCCCCCGCCCCGTCAGCGCCGTAAAATTCAGAAATCAAAGGCTCAGGTGCCCGCCGGTCTGGTCATGGAAACGGTGTTTAAGCTGGGCATGAATGTAGTGCTTTCTGCCGCTGCTGTTTCGACTCTGACCCGAATTTTGCCTTACCAGTTATCTCAGCAAGAAAAGCTCCAAGAAATTCGAGCTGAGGTGAATGTCACCGAAGGGCGAGTCAATCGACTCCGAGACGACTTTGGTCGACATTTTGATCCGCAACAAGCCCGCAGCATTATGCACGAGCAAAGTAATCGGGTAGATCCAAAACAGTTGCAAGTGGTGTGGACAGATATCGCCGATGTAACTGACGGGGAATAAACGTCACCCAAGAAGAGTTACAGCGATCGCCTGAGGTTAAGTCACTCAATTTTAGTTTTGCAAGGGGCTGAGCAGTTCGTTGAGCCATGTTTCTACTTGTCCAGTCAGACGCATGGCAGAAGTGGTGCCATTGCTCGGAAGGTGGGTGAGCGCTTTTTGGTAGTCAGCGATCGCGCAGTTCCAGTCGCCCAGTAAGTGACAGGTACGGCCTCGCTCAGCGTAGATGTGACCAGCGAGTTGGCCTAAGCCTAACGCAATATCAAAATTTTCTAGCGCTTGGTGATACAGCCCCAAGTCTCGTAAGGTGATGCCTTGGTTGATCCAGGCGCGGGTGTTGCCGGGGTTGAGATCCAGTGCCATTTCGTAGTCGGCGATCGCTTTGAGTAGATCACCTTGAGCCGCATAGTAGTTGGCGCGATTGTTGTAAACGCTGGCTAAGTTGGGGTTGATTTCTAGCGCCCGATTGTAGTCAGCGATCGCCTGGTCGGGGTGCCCGCTTTGGAAGTAAACCAAGCCCCGGTTGTTGTAGTCCGTAGCGTTGTCAGGGTTACGTGCTAGGAGATCGCTTAACAGATCGATGGCAACGGCGTGATACCCTTGCTGGGCTGCGGCGATCGCTTGTTGACGCAATTGCTGGTCAGGGTCAATATCGCAAGTTGTTGATTTACTGCTGGAAGGGCCATTGCCAGCATTCGGAGATTTACTGCTGGTCGCAGGAGCCGAACTTTTGCGGCAGAGGTGACTGGCAGAAGCCAAGGCCGACAGAGAAGCAGCCGAGTGGACAGGCTTGGTGTTGTTGTGACGATTGGTAAATGAACGGCGGTTCATACTCCTCCTCCCTTGACCCTTGCTTCAGTACCCTTACAATATCGATTGTGGGGCGATCGCAGATCCCTCTATGTGTCACTTACCGAGGTGTCTTGAGTCTCTCGGTAGGCTGAAGATCATCCCATGTCTTGAGATGACGAGCTAATCTCAGATTGAGTGCCCCCAGAGCGATCCCCGTCGCCAATCGCAGCACAGAGCGCGCACCAAGAGATACAAAAGCAAAGTACCTAGTTCCGGTAATCACCGACCAGTTCTCAAATTGGTACCGTCAGACGCTACCCTCTTAGAGAGATTGAGTGCGGCTAGCCAAAATAACCAAGCTAGAATGCCTCTATTCTTGTTGCCCGCTCCTTTTATAGAATTTTTGAGC
>CBIHQL010000579.1:0-3177 GCA_966211855.1 uncultured bacterium | reverse complement strand
CATTTGGCATTTTCTGGAAGAACTTCACTGTTTGCGGATAGTGGGGAGCCAGCGCCTCAAAAATGGATTGCTGAGATAAATCAATGTCGGGGGGTGCTGGATAGTGGCAAGGAAACTGCTGACGGATGGCGATCGTCAACCGCTGGATGAATTGAGCTTCGCCAGACAGAGGAGCATCAGCCCAACGAAAGATCTTCAGATAGGTGGTGCGCTGGAGTGACCAGACAAAAATTGACAACTCTGGCACCAAACCTAGAGTGGTTTCGGAAATGTCATTTGTTGGAGATGTAGTTCTGGAGCATCGCACCCGAAAACCGTCGGGCGTAAGGGTTTTCTCCCCCAGAGCTGGGTCAAAGTCTTGCTGCAACCACTGGCGAACAGCAGCGACATCGGGGGTAGGAACTTCTATGTAAAGAACTTCTTTCATCTTGGGGGAAAATACTCCAACAAATTACGTAGAAAGGTAGGGTTGACAGGCTCCGAAATTACGTTAAACTTCCGAATACTAAATACTTAAGAAACTTTACAACATTCTCATATAGCTTCTGGGCACCCATTGCCTACGACGACTCGCCATGAATTATCCCATTCCTGTGAATCCTGAAGAAATCGCTGCCCTTCGACAAAAGCCTGTTGATGAAGAATTAGTGGCTGCCGCGATCGCTGGCGTGATTAACATTACTCGCTCTGAAGGCCGCACCCTCGACGATTTAACCGCTGAAGTGCTCAACGACGACAGCTTGCTCGACGCGGCTCAACGGCGCTGGCTGAGCGAAATTGTGGCCCAAGCTTGGCAGACCTTAAATTAGTTGTGATTTGCGGCCTCCAATGCGTGACTTTAGCACCAAACTCATTCAAGCCTGGCGCGATCACATTAGTGAGCAGATATTGCCGTTACTGACCGTTATCCGGGTCGTGGGGTTAATAGCTGCGGCGATCGCAATGTGGGGTTTTGCAACGCTGGCAGATGATGTGTTGGATCAAGAAACCCACCAGCTCGACCTCAGTATTCTGTTGTCGCTGCACGAAATTCATCGGCCTTGGCTTGACACGGTGATGTTGGGTCTAACTTTCTTAGGAGAACCTTGGCTGTTGACAATCGCGAGTTTGGTAGTTGGGGCTTGGTTGCTGTGGCGACAACAACGCTCTGAAGCCATGACGCTGGCGATCGCGGCTGTAGGAGCCACAGGACTCAATCTATGGCTCAAAACCTTATTTGGTCGTGCCCGCCCTGAGCTTTGGGAACGCATTGTTGATGTGCGTTATTACAGCTTTCCGAGCGGTCATGCCATGTTGTCGATGGTGGTTTATGGTTTGCTGGGCTATTTATTGGCAACCTATCTACGAACTTGGCGACTGAGCATTGGCAGTTTGACGATCGCTCTGATCTTGAGTATTGGTTTTAGCCGTTTATATTTTGGTGTGCATTGGCCCACAGATATCATTGCGGGTTATGCGGCTGGCTTTGTTTGGTTAGTAACCTGTGTGCTCAGCATTAAGATTTGGCACCAGCGAGCCATGATGCAGCGGGATGCTTAGCAGTTGATGATTGCTGAAGCCGGTAATAACTAAAAGAACTATAAGAACTAACAGAAGTGTCAATCTTTAGCATGTGGCAGCCTCAGGCAGTTTGCGTTTAGCCTGGAGGTAGCAGTATTCCTGGCTGTTAGATCTGAGGAATTTGCTGCTATTGAGAGCTGAACCATCATTAAATCTTTATGCAGAAAACCATAACTGCTGATGCGATCGCGACTTTACTATTTGAAAACCAAGATTATGCCCCTAAAACAGTTTCTGTCCAAGCCTTCTTTTTAGGTGAGCGTATTGACTTAAAAGCCTTAACTACAGGCGATCGCTTAGCTGTACTTCCTTTAGTGATCAAAGCTGGAGAGTCCGGTTTTGCCGTTCTGTTTCGCTATGGTGCAGTCGTTTTATGTAATCTCACCGCTAGCGAAGTAAGCCAATTTTTAGATGATTTAAAACCTGCAATCACTGAGCCATTTACTGAGCCAGAAACCGAGACTGCTGAATTGCAAATTAACCTGGGTGAAGCGTTTCGGATCAAGCATGGCACGATTTTTTTAGACAGTTTTACCGTTGAGAATTTGCAAGTTGTCGCCGACGTTTTAGCCAAAAGCGTTGTTTTAGCGCACTATGAAGCCAGCATTGCTAACTATTTTCACCGGATTGCGCCCCTCGCGGCTGACTTGCATCATCAAGGGCCAGGAGGGCGGCAAGATAAAGAACTACTGCGTCACATTGGAGATACGCTACTGATTCAACACAAAATGGTTGGGTTAGTTGCCATGGGTGAGAAACCAGAGACGTTGTGGGAACGCCCCGAACTCGAACGCCTCTACAGCCGCATGGAAGATGAATATGAAATCAGCGAGCGGCACTTGGCGCTGCAACGCAAATTAGAATTAATTTCTCGCACTGCCGAAACCGTTTTGGATTTGCTACAGCGCAATAGTAGTCAACGGGTCGAGTGGTACATCGTTATTTTGATTGTGGTCGAAATCTTACTGACGCTCTACGATATGTTTTTTCAAGTTTGACGCTCAGGCACTAGGGTTCAACTTGCTTCAAGACGCGCAGCACAAATAGGGCCATCAACGCTCCTATGATGCTTAAAGGTACCAGTCCGCAGCCAGCGGCAATGCCTAAAGCAGCTGAAACCCAAATAGCAGCGGCAGAGGTTAACCCCCGCACTCGAATGTGCCCAGACTCTTGCTGAGATTGGTGCAAAATTTCACCCCCTCCCAAAAAGCCGACCCCTGCCGCAATGCCCTGGATAACTCGACTAAGGGCATCAGCGCTCTCTTGAGTGATACCCAATTCAATTGGCACGAGCACTAAAATCGCAGAGCCAAAACTCACGAGCATATGGGTGCGTAAGCCAGCAGGTTTATGCCGAATTTCGCGTTCAAAGCCGATCGCACCCCCTACAAATAAGGCGAGTAGCAAGCGCAGAAAGACATCTAACCAAGCGCCAATTGGAGAGGAATCCAGAATAGACAATTGAGATACAACAATAGAGTGAAACCAGGTTCTTAGTTTACTACGCAGGTCTTGCCCCAAGCGATCGCGGCTCAACAAGAACGTGATGCCCGGATTAAAGCCCAACGACAAGACATATTTAAAGGGCTAAAAAGTGGCTCCAAAGCTGGAAAAACA
>CBIHQL010000578.1:0-3179 GCA_966211855.1 uncultured bacterium | reverse complement strand
AAATCAAATGCTTCGATCTGGCGACAGGCTCATGCCACACTGCCTTTGGTACAGGTGCAACAGGGCATGAGAACAGCTCTGGTCATACTGCTCACTTCTTCGAGCCATCGGGTCTAGCCATTGCGGGCGATTTTCTCTATGTAGCTGACACCAACAACCACGCCATCCGTTGTATTGACTTGAAAACCTCGACAGTGACAACGCTGGCTTTACAGGGATTGTGCGCACCAAACCTCTGCTTTCCTATGTAGCGACTCGCTAATCGCCTATCTCTGGCGAACCTAAAATTTGCAAAATCCGATTTGCGTTGTCAAGTTCACCGACAATGCGCCGCACCGGACGAGGCCAAACTCTCATTAAAGTCGGGGTTGCAGCGACCTGATCAGCCTCAGCTTGCTCAGGATGCTTGAGGATATCAACGACTTTTAGCGTGTAGGGATACCGCAGCGATTGATCGAGGAGTTGGTGGAGGTTGTGCAAAGTTCGCTCGGTTGCGGCACTGTGTCCAGACACAAACAAGCGCAAAACATAACCTGGGGTAGGAGAAGGCAGTGCTGACGTTTCGGTTTCAGCATCAAAGTCAGCAGCTGGCATAACCTCAGGAGTGCTCTCCAAGCTACCAACTCGCGATCGCCCAGCCGCAGAAGAGGCATTCTCCCAACGGAACCCATTCTTTTCAAACCGGACGACCAGTTCATGAGCTTCCCAAAGCTGAGGAAATTGCTGGCGATAACTAGCCAACATAATCGGATCGCACAGCCCCTCAGTTAGCGGTGCAGGCTGCCAAGCCAAATTTTCAACTCCAAAAATGGCATTTAACAGCGCTTGATAACGCAGGACTGGCGGATAAGCCTCGGCAAAGATTTTCAGTTGCCTCGTTTGCGGATCAAACCAGCGATCGATCGTTGCTGTGTAGCAAGGCACTAAGAAATGCGGCGGCTCTGGTAACCCCAAAATTTCTTGCAGCCCTGCACACAGATGCAAATGCCAGCGTGTTTGCTTGTGGGGGTCAATGCAATAAATCAAATCCCCTTTTGGAGTAAACAGGGCAATGCCTTTAAAAAGTTGAGGAAGCGACAACTGATCTTGATTCAAAGATTTACAAAATATCAGCGAAGCGGACAGGAAAGCCTAAAACTAGGGAATCGCCCCAGCCATTAGCAAAAGCCAAAACTACGAAAAACAGCAGCTCAGGTTCTTAGATGCAACGACTTGCTAAACCTGAAACTGCTGCTTGCGTTAAGACACTATAACCCAGTCAAGACGAATAACTGAGGTTTAGATCCGGCCTCTCAAAGTCATCGCCATTTCGTTAGATCTCGGTGATGCTTCAAGGGCAGTTTCTTCAGTAATCCGACCCGCTTCGTAGAGTTTGTAGAGCGATTGGTTCATGGTGCACATACCGTCAAAGGTACACTTCGGAATAATTGCTTCAATTTCATCTACATCGCCACGCTTGATGTAGTCTCTGATGGCATCGGTGTTAATCATGATTTCATGAATAGCTGCCCGCTTACCATCGGTGGTTCGCACCAGACCCTGCGCAATGACCCCGACTAAAGACTCAGCTACCTGAATCCGCATTGGGCCTTGCTCTTCAGGGTTATAGAGGTTGAGGATCCGTTCAATGGTCTTCACGGCACTGTTGGTGTGCAAGGTACCAAACACCAAGTGACCTGTTTGGGCTGCTTTCAGCGCGGTGTTCACAGTCTCGCGATCGCGCATCTCCCCAATCAGGATGATGTCTGGGTCTTCCCGCAAGGAGGCTTTCAGCGCATTGTCAAACTTCAGGGTGTTAATTCCAACTTCCCGCTGTTTGATCAACGATTTACGGCTTTGATGCACAAATTCGATCGGGTCTTCAATCGAGATGATGTTTTTAGGCATCTCTTTATTGATGTAGTCGATCATCGCCGCCATCGTGGTTGACTTACCAGAACCCGTCGGCCCTGTAACCAAGATTAGCCCTTTGTGGTAGTGGCAAAGATCTCTAAACACAGGCGGTAAGCTCAACTCCTCCATCGTCAAGATCTTGACAGGGATGAGTCGCAAAACCATGGAGGGGCCACGAAGTGAATCAAAAATATTGATCCGGATCCGGGCAAAGTCGTATTGAGCCGCACCATCAAAGTCTAAGGTGTCTTGGAAACGACGAATTTCCTCATCAGACAAGATTTCTCGCAACCAGCCTTGGAAAGTTGCTTCATCCGTTACTGGATAATTCGTGATGTCGATTTCACCGCGATTTCGGAATCGTGGGACTTCACCAACCCCTAAGTGAACGTCAGAAAAGCCTTTATCAAATGCTTCTCGCACTAGCTGTTCGAGAGTGGGCGCTCCGTTAGTAGATGCTGGCTTACGGGCAGTACCAGCGGCTGTCGGCGGCGTACCCGGACGATGACCAGCAGCAGGAGCTGGAGGGGGTGTCGGAGGGGCCGAGGGGGGCGGTGGCACAGCAGCGGTTCCTTGAGGGGCAGGAGGTGCCGAAGGAGCTGTCATGGGCATAGTCTGCGGAGACATTTGCTGAGTGACTCCTGCAGATGATGCAGTATTGGCAGGAGGCCGCATCGGTGGTGGAGGCGGTGGCGGAACCCGAGGCGCAGATGCAGGGGGCTGTGACATGGGTGGGCGCTGAGATTCTGTCATATACTACTTCTCTACAAGAACGCTCTAAGATGCAAACAACCTGTAGAAGTCTCGTTACACCTACTTAAGAACGTACAAGCAGGTGCAAGCTTTATCTAGCGTACAAAGTTTTAGCAGTTGCTTGGAGGCAAACGTTGTTTCTGACTTCTATCTTCTTGCAGGTTTCCCGCATTACTGAGTAGAAACATCAAGCAAGCTGAAATTAACCAATCCTAGTAGGCCCGCTTTTGGTTTACAACCGTAGGAGAGGTTTCGCAACTTCGTTCGTGATTTATCAATCTTTGTGAACCAATGCAGCAGTCTCCAATTCGCGTTTGTCTCACAGTGGGCACTCGGCCTGAAGCCATTAAGATGGCTCCTGTTATTCAAAAATTTCAGCAGTCTCCGCTGTTTGACGCACAGGTTGTCTTAACTGGACAGCACCGAGAAATGGTAGAGCAAGTGATGCAATTGTTTGGTTTACAGGCAAATCATGACTTAGCCATCATGCAGCCCAAGCAATCGTTGACAGACATCACTTGTCGCAGTTTGCA
>CBIHQL010000577.1:0-3182 GCA_966211855.1 uncultured bacterium | reverse complement strand
CGTCATCAGCTCAGTTACGAGCAATGGCTAAATCTCTTGCAGCAAGAAGCTACAGCGATCGCAGTCGCCAAGCCTGCCCATTTGAGTGTATTGGTGGGCGATTCGCTAAGTCTTTGGTTTCCGACAGATTTATTGCCGAGCGATCGCGCCTGGTTAAATCAAGGGATTTCAGGGGAAGTATCTGGCGGCTTGTTAGAGCGTTTGTCGCTGTTTAACGACACTCAGCCGGAAACCATTTTTGTGATGATCGGCATTAATGATTTAATTCGGGGCGTGGATGACTTCACGTTGCTCGACAATCAGCGCCAAATCATCCGCTACTTACAAGACAATCATCCGCGATCGCAAATTGTGGTGCAGTCTGTGCTTCCCCACGGTAGTGACCGGGCCACCTGGGAGGGTCGCGATCGTCTCCAAGCGATTTCTAACCAGCGCATTCGTGACCTCAATCAAGAGTTAAAGGCGATCGCCCAAACTGAAGGAGTCTATTTTTTAGATTTACATCCTCTATTTACCGACGCTCAAGGCAATCTCCGTGCTGACTTTACGACCGATGGGCTGCATCTCAACCGCCAAGGCTATTTAGTTTGGCGATCGGCGCTGCAACTGTTTAGCAAGCTAGAGTTAGAACCTACTGCTCCTCGCTAAGGCAGCCAAACTTTCGTCTAGAGATGCATTCATGCCACACCGTTTTATGATCAAAAAGAATTAAAACGGTGTAGCGCAAACCTCTCAGGGACAAAAGCTGAATGGATACTAAAGCCTTCAAACGGTCACTCAACAGTTCTGAGAACTACCATCGCAAAGGGTTTGGTCACGAAGCCGAAGTCGCCAACCAATTGCAATCGGAATATCAGAGCAATTTAATTCAGCAAATTCGAGACAACAATTTCACGCTGCAACGCGGTGAGGTGACGATCCGGTTGGCAGAGGCGTTTGGCTTTTGTTGGGGGGTTGAGCGGGCGGTGGCGATGGCCTATGAAACTCGCCAACATTTCCCAACTGAGAAGATTTGGATTACGAATGAAATTATTCATAACCCCTCGGTGAACCAACGTCTGCGGGAGATGCAGGTGGAATTTATCGAGGTTGAGAATAATCAAAAAGACTTTTCTGGGGTGCAAGGCGGGGATGTGGTGATTTTGCCTGCCTTTGGTGCCAGTGTTCAAGAGATGCAGTTGTTGAACGATCGCGGCTGCACGATTGTTGATACGACCTGTCCTTGGGTCTCGAAGGTCTGGAATACAGTTGAGAAGCACAAGAAGGTTGCTCACACGTCAATTATTCACGGCAAATACAATCACGAAGAAACGATCGCGACGAGTTCATTTGCGGGCACTTATTTGATTGTGCTGAATTTGGCTGAGGCGGAGTATGTCTGCAATTACATTCTCAATGGGGGCGATCGCGAGGAGTTTCTTGCTAAGTTCCGCAAGGCTTACTCGGCAGGGTTTGACCCCGATCGCGATTTAGCACGGGTTGGGATTGCCAACCAAACGACGATGCTCAAGGGTGAGACGGAGCAAATTGGCAAGCTGTTTGAGCATACGATGCTGAAGAAGTATGGGCCTACCGAGTTAAATCAGCATTTCCTCAGTTTCAATACGATTTGCGATGCTACGCAGGAGCGCCAAGATGCAATGTTCCAACTGGTGGATGAGCGGTTGGATCTGATGGTGGTGATTGGTGGTTACAACTCGTCGAATACGACGCATTTACAAGAGATTGCGATTGAGCGGGGGATTCCGTCGTATCACATTGACTGTGTGGAACGGATTTTGTCGCGCGATCGCATTGAGCACAAGCCGCTACATCGGGAAATTGAGGTGACTGAGAGTTGGTTACCTTCGGGGCCGGTTACGATTGGGGTGACTTCGGGGGCTTCAACGCCAGATCGGGTGGTGGAGGATGTGATTGAACGGATTTTTGAGTTGAAGGCTACGGTATCGGTGGGATCAGTAAGATTGGGGGCACTCGCCCCCAAACCCCCGCTGAGGGACGATTGCGTCCCCCAGACCCCCTCCAAAAGATTTGTGATCGTAACTGCTGGTTGTTGACGCTCGCCTCCTCGAAGCGAGTTTTAACTGTTGGGCACTCCTCACTCCTCTCTACCCTTTTCTCCTCTCTACCCCTCTCTCCTCACCCCTCACTCTTCTTCACCCCTCTCTCCTCACCCCTCTCCTTCTTCACCCCTCTCTCCTCTCTCTTTCCATTCTGATTTGCTTCTTGAAACTGCTCTTGGTCGTAGAAGTAGACGGTTCGGATGGGGTAGGGAATTGAGATGTTGGCGCGATCGCAGGCTGCTTTTACGGCGATGATGACTTTGGTTCTGACTCGTCGCACGTGGATCTTTTGTGGCAGTGTCCAGTAGCGCAGCATCAAGTTAATTGAGCTCTCTCCAAAGGCGACAATATCGACTTCTGGTTCTGGTTTGGTCAAGACTTCATCGACCGAATCGATCGCTTCTCTCATGATTTGTACGGCTTGGGGCAAGGGTGTGTTGTAATCGACCCCAATTTCAATGTCGGTGCGGCGATGGGGCATGGCTGTCAATACATGAATCGGGCTTGTAAATACGACTGAGTTGGGAATTAAGACACGCTCGCCTTGGTAGGTACGGATGCGGGTCGCTCGAATGGTGATTTCTTCGACGGTGCCTTCAAAGTCACTGACAACAATTTGGTCGTTCAGCCGAAAGGGTTCGTTGAGGAGCAATAAAATTCCGGCTAAAAAGTTTTTGAAAATATCTTGAAAGGCAAACCCGATGGCAACTGAACCTAGTCCTAGCAGGCCAATGATGTCTCCTACGCCTAAGTCGGGGAATGCCATGACGCTAGCGACGATGACCCCAGTCACCCAAGTGCTCACATAACTCATTTGAATGAGCAGCGATCGCAATGATGGGCTGCGTACCATCCGGATGGATGCGACTGACATCAAGTTCTGCACTACGTTGGCGGCATAGCGTGTAATCAATAACACTACTAACGCTAAAACGAGTCCTGGCAATGCTGTAACAGCTTGACCGACCAATTTCACCAAGCTAGAGCGCACTTCTTGAATCAACGCATTCATAAGGTAAGGAACAGATGGAGAACTTTCGCCAGCACCATACTCATTTCTGTGGGAGATCAACAACCCCAGCAGGGCATAAAAACCAAACGAAATCTATAATTGAAGAC
>CBIHQL010000576.1:0-3182 GCA_966211855.1 uncultured bacterium | reverse complement strand
TAGCGTTGCTTCTGACTTCCGGCGATCGCTCGTCGGGGCAGCGAGGGTTTCCTGGTGGGCGATCGCGCGAACCTGAGCATCAAGGCCATGACTCAAGAAATGGTGAATGACTTGCCGAGCAGATTCGGGTAGGGCGATCGCGGGCGCAGTCGGGGTTTCTTGATAAGTCCGGCAAGCGCTAGGTAGATGCTGAGCAAAGGTTTCCAGCCGTGCTTGGTCAGTGGCGCTATCGAGTAAGGGTTGCCAACGAGCCACAGCAGTACCCTCGGCAGTTTGCACCAGACCGGGCAAAAATTTGGTGCGGGCTAATAAATCAAAACTCCAGCGCCCCACATGCGACCAAAACCGCAAATCATCCCCCACAAACGCCGCTTCGGTGCCGATAGAGCTTAATGGCAGGGCTTGGAGAAATTGCCATGCTGTCAAAGGCGGTAAACAAAAACCCGTGACCTGCCACGGAGCCAAACACAAGGCGCTGGGTTCTGCAAGCTCCGGCTCTGTGAGAGCAGCGGCAGAATGTTGTGGCACCATCGCCGTCTCACTCATCCAAGTCGGTAAAGCTAGGGTGAGAGTTTTCCATGTGACAGTCGTTGTGTCTGCATTGGCCTCAACCGCGATCGCTGATGACTTGGCTGAGGAGCGCGATCGCGAACGGCGAGAGGTCGTGGCAGTGGGGGTGATCGGCAATGACCAGTTGAGTTGCCCAGATTTTTGGAGTGGCTGGAGAACTTCTACCAGTTCATCAGGAGCGATCGCAAACGGATGAGTCGGAATCTCGGTCGGAGAGGAACTGGCCTCAGCAGGCACTCGCCGCCAAGTTTCTCCCCAAACAAAAAAGCTGCCACCTAGATCAGACGGGTTGTGTAAAGGGGGATGAGTTGAAGCCGGGGGAAACCAACTGCCGTGTAAAATTGCCATGCGCTTTCAAAGTTGCCGAAATTAAATCAATCTGCAAAGTTGGAAACGATTCGGAATCCAAATCAGGCTCGCTGTTAAAACCGGGCGGCAAAGAGGGTGAAACGAAGACTTTGCCTGCCATCCCCTGGCCTGCAACTTTTGGCAACCCTGAGGACTGAATACCCTAATACCAAACTCCTCAAGCCGTACAGCAGGCTGAGGGGTGTCGAGTGAATGCCCTCATTCTATATCGCTGATTCTGGTGATGGGGTATTCTGCGCTTCCAGAATTCAGTTTGTAAGCGAGCGATCGCTGCCAAAATAGTTCGCCAAAAGGCTGTGAATTCTAGTTGAGTTGAATGGGCGATTATGGAGGACTTTCGAGAGGATTTAGCTTGATTATTTCGAGAGCGAATTGTCTCAAAAGCCGTTCGCCAAGGCAGCTCAAGTGTATCAGTGCTACGATTGCGACAGAAGAAAAAATAAGAACAACAAAAGGATCAAGCGCTACATGGTAGAGATAGACAAGTCAATATCCTTTGATGGACGGGATATTCGACTTAAGGTTGGTTTATTAGCACCCCAGGCCGGGGGTTCGGTCTTAATTCAGTCCGGAGATACGGCAGTTTTAGTGACTGCAACGCGGGCAGCAGCGAGAGAGGGAATTGATTTCCTGCCCTTGTTAGTAGACTACGAAGAAAGACTTTATGCAGCGGGTCGCATTCCTGGTGGCTTCTTGCGACGTGAAGGTCGTCCACCCGAAAAAGCAATCCTCACAAGCCGTCTGATTGACCGCCCCCTGCGTCCGCTTTTCCCTTCTTGGCTGCGGGACGATATCCAAGTCGTAGCCACCACGGTTTCAATGGATGAGCGCGTGCCCCCTGATGTGTTGGCAGTGACTGGGGCTTCCATTGCGGTACTGCTGGCTCAAATTCCTTTTAATGGGCCGATGGCGGCAGTGCGGGTTGGCTTGGTTGGTGATGACTTCATTATCAACCCCACCTACCAAGAAATTGAAGCGGGCGACTTAGATTTGGTCGTGGCTGGCTCTCCCGATGGGGTGGTCATGGTGGAAGCTGGGGCCAATCAGTTGCCTGAGCAAGACATGATCGAGGCGATCGATTTTGGCTATGAAGCGGTGCGGGATTTGATCGAAGCCCAGCGCGAACTGATGGCAGAGTTGGGCATCGCGCTAGTGCAAGAAGCGGCTCCCGAAATCGACAGCACCTTAGAAAACTTCATTCGCGATCGCGCTACCGCTCAAATTAAAGAAATTTTGGCGCGGTTTGAACCCGACAAGAAGGTTCGCGATGCGGCGTTAGATGAAGTCAAGGCTGCTGTCGTTACCACTATTGAAGGGCTAGAAGAGTCTGACCCCGTTAAAGTGGCGGCGGCTCAAGACCCTAAAGCTCTGAGCAACACCTTCAAAGACATCACCAAAACCCTCATGCGTCGTCAAGTCATTGAAGATGGCGTGCGGGTCGATGGTCGGAAGCTCGATGAAGTGCGTCCGATTTCTTGCCGAACCGGAATTTTGCCCTCGCGGGTTCATGGCAGTGGTTTGTTTAATCGCGGTTTAACTCAGGTGATGTCGGTCGCGACCTTGGGTACGCCTGGTGATGCTCAAGAGTTGGATGATTTGCATCCTGATGAGCAGAAGCGCTATCTGCACCACTACAACTTCCCACCCTTCTCGGTTGGTGAAACTCGGCCTATGCGATCGCCCGGTCGTCGCGAAGTGGGTCACGGTGCTTTAGCAGAGCGGGCTTTGGTGCCAGTACTGCCTAGCCAACAAGAGTTTCCTTATGTAATTCGTGTCGTGTCTGAGGTTCTGTCCTCTAACGGCTCTACCTCGATGGGTTCGGTTTGCGGTTCTACCTTGGCGTTGATGGATGCTGGGGTACCAATTACCAAGCCTGTGAGTGGGGCTGCGATGGGCTTGATCAAAGAAGGTGATGAAGTGCGCATTCTCACCGACATTCAAGGCATCGAAGACTTTTTGGGTGATATGGACTTCAAAGTGGCGGGTACCGAAGACGGGATCACCGCGCTCCAGATGGACATGAAGATCACGGGTTTGTCGCTCGATATCGTGGCTCAAGCCATTAATCAAGCGAAACCTGCTCGGGCGCACATTTTGGAGAAAATGCTGGCGACGATCAACACCCCTCGCCAAGAGTTGTCACCTTATGCTCCACGCTTGCTGACCATCAAGATCGACCCCGACCTGATCGGTATGATCATCGGACCCGGTGGTAAGACGATCAAGGGCATTACCGAAGAAAC
>CBIHQL010000575.1:0-3184 GCA_966211855.1 uncultured bacterium | reverse complement strand
CATAGGGAAGGGAAGCCAGATTCAAAGCCCCTCGCCTCGCAGGAGAGGGGTTTGGGGGGAGGTCTGACAGGAGACCTACCTCCAAACATGTGTGTATACGCGATCGCTAGCACAGAGAAGGCTTTAAGCGCCCTACAGAATCTCATATGCAATCTCCAACTTCTGCCCCCGCACACCAAACTGTTTCTCCCACGCAGTTCTATACCTGGAAAGGATATCGTTGCGCTTATGAGGTGCAAACTCCTGCCGATGCATCTACGGCAACTGGAACGCCTTTGTTGTTGATTCATCCCATTGGAGTGGGGCTATCGCGGCATTTCTGGCAGCGCTTTTGCCGCGAATGGTATCAAACAGGTAATCGCAACCCCATTTACAACCCCGATCTACTAGGCTGTGGAGAAAGTGAGATGCCTCGTCTTGCCTACACTCCCGAAGATTGGGCAGAGCAGTTGCAATGCTTTTTGCAGACGGTAGTGCAACAGCCTGTGATTGTGGTGGTACAGG
Organism: uncultured bacterium; assembly: GCA_966211855.1. Lineage (GTDB taxonomy): Bacteria > Cyanobacteriota > Cyanobacteriia > FACHB-46 > FACHB-46 > CBIHQL01. The sequence goes on along the minus strand of CBIHQL010000575.1, from coordinate 2,680 downwards.
GCGCTTCATTTCCCGTTGCGATCGCCCTGATTCAACTCCAAAAAGAAACAAATTTGATCCAAGGATTAGTCCTCTCTGGCCCACCCGCTTGGCCTGTAATCACTAAAGCTGCTAAACCCTGGCAGCGACGACTTTCCTGGAATCTGTTTGACTCTCCCTTAGGTGCAGCCTTCTTCCGGTATGCCCGTCGTCCCCAATTTTTGCGATCGTTCTCTACCAAGCAACTGTTCGATCGCGCTGAAGCAGTGGATCAAGAGTGGCTGGACATGCTTGTAGCGGGCGCTGAAGATCCCGCTAGCCGACATGCAGTGTTTGCGTTTTTAGCAGGTTTTTGGCGGCAAGACTACGAGAAAGCGATCGCCAGCATTCAGCAACCCACATTAGTTGTAGTGGGAGAAACTGCGTCTAGCATTAGTCGCTCTGGCAAACAAGCAACCCCCGATGAACGGATTGCCGACTATCTCGCCCATCTCCCTCAAGGCCGTAGCATCAAGATGACAGGCCGAAACGTCATGCCCTACGAGGAAGCCGCCGAATTTGTGCAGGCGATCGCTCCCTTTGTGCAAGAAATAGGCAGTGGCGATTAACCACCAATTTGCGACATTGTGCGCGTATAGACTCCGGTCGTTGTGCCTGCTTCACGCTGCTTAAAATTAACTTCTGGTTTGAGCGCTAATAGTTCTTGCACTTGAGCGCGAATCTCAGGTAAGGGCACACCCGATCTCAAGGCTGTTTTGAGATCTAGTTGACCCATCTCATTCAACAAGCAAGGCCGTAGCCAACCATCTGCTGAGAGCCGCATTCGGTTACAGCGATCGCAAAAGCACTCCGACATTTGACTGATAAATCCCAAGGTTCCTTTCGCACCCGGAATCTGAAATACATCTGCGGGGCCATTGCCTGCTACTTGCCCTTCGGTTAAACCCCAGCGATCGCGAATCTGCTGCCGCAACTCCTCAGAGGCAACCCAACCCCGATCGCTAAACAAATCACCATTACCAATCGGCATAAACTCAATAAAACGGATATGCCATTCTCGCTCGATACTGAGGGCGGCTAAGTCAAGGATTTCATGATCGTTCACACCCGGAATAACCACGACATTGAGTTTTAGCGGGTTAAACCCCACTGCATAGGCTGCTTGAATGCCACTCCAAACTTGTTGCCAACGCGATCGCCCGCGATTGCCAATAATTTGATCAAAGACTTCTGGCTCTAAAGAATCCAAACTAATGTTGATTCGCCGCAACCCGGCTTGGTAGAGAGCCTCAGCTAAGCCTGCCAGCAAGAAACCATTCGTGGTCATCGACAAATCTTTTGTTTCGGGTAGAGCCGCGATCGCTCTCACCAACTCGACGACACCCGGACGCACCAGTGGTTCCCCTCCAGTCAAACGAAACCGCGTAAAGCCAACCGGAATAAAAACTTCTCGGAGAAGCGTCAGCAGTTCATCGTGAGTCAAAAGCTGGGGCTGCAACAGATAAGTCACCTCATCTGCTTCGGGCATACAATACTGGCACCGAAAGTTACAGCGATCGATCAAGCTGATTCGGAGGTAGTCTACCTGGTTCATCGACACGCATCTCTACATACCCTAATTCTGACCGATCTCTGGCTGCTCTTGTGATGGCATCGTGGTCACAATAACGGGAGCTGGCTGTAAGCGCAGGGGCGATCGCGAAATGAAGCTCAGGCGTTGCTGCACAGACTGACCTAACATCTGGATGGCTCGGCGTAAAGACCGCTGCTGCACTTGCTCCTGCACAAATAATAACGGTAAAAGCGCTAGCAATCGCACCACGCTGGAGAGCGCAAACAAGCCCAACATGCCCCCAGTCTGACTAAACTGCACGAGTAAACCTCCGGTGGTTGCACCTAAAGCCCCACTCACCCCAGTCACCGCCCCAGCGATCGCGAAATAAGTGGCATGATGCTGAGTCGGAGCCACACTTAGTTGCAGATTGTTGTTGCACAAATCGATCGCTGCCCAAGTGCCGCCTGCCAAAATATGCAGGAGCGGAAACCACAGCCAAATTGACATTGCATCGGCTCCAGTTGCTAGCCACAGCACCGGAGTCAGCGCTACTAAGATACCGACCAAAACTAAAATCGGGCGATTGCCAATCCGATCTGCTAGTTTTCCCCAAAAGACAAGTAACAGCAGATTGGCCCCTGCCCCCAAACTGGTGTAGAGCGTCACCCACCGGACATCTAAACCCAAAGTATCGAGCAGGTAGATATTGAAAAATGGGGCACTGAGGTTAACCGCAAAAGCCCACAAGCTGAAATACAGCAAAAACGTTAAAAAGTTGCTATCTCGCCAAAAACAACTGGGATCTTGCGAGGCTGCTCCATTCTTACCCTGAAGATTTGGAGTTGAAGTTGCTTCCGATCGCGCTTGTTTTTGGGCTTGGGGGTTCACGTCTGCCATGAAGTATTGGAAGCCAATGCTAACCAGCCCCACAATTACTCCTAAAAGCAGGAGCACCCCAAAGCCTTGAATACTGCCACCAGGCCATGCTGAAACAAACACCCCCGCGATCGGCACACAGAAAAGATTGGTCAAGCTAATAGCACTGTTGCGAAAGCCAAAGTAGCGACCTCTAAGCTTTGACGGCACTAAAGCTGCTAACCAACTGAGCCAGGAAGCACTGCCCAGCGCACCCAAAAAGTGGCTGAG
>CBIHQL010000574.1:0-3191 GCA_966211855.1 uncultured bacterium | reverse complement strand
CTCCAAACAGGAGGCAAGCTGCCTACTCGTCCGTCCTTTCGACCACTGCTGTTATTTCGTCAAAAGGGAGCACTATGGTTCAATCAACACAACGGACAGCCTCTACAGCAGTCTGTACCGTACTGGTTTCAGCCTTGACGCTCGTGGCTGCATCAACTTCTGTTTTGGCAAATAATGTCACTCCACCCGTTACTGATGGCCCTGGAGGTCGGAGTTCTGGGGGGGCTCGCGATGCCAGCTGCTTACGGCAAAACTCAATTACAGCTCTAATTCCTACTGCCGAAGTACGAGGGTTAACGACTGAAAAATATCCCACTCTCTATTTCTATCTGCCTGCAACGTCTGCCAAAACCGCAGAATTTGTCTTGCAAAACAGTGCCAAAAGGCCAATCTATAAAACCACACTGCCACTCTCGCAACAAAAACCGGGGGTGATCAGCCTGAGAGTCCCTAGTACAGTCGCTTCTGCCGCCTTAGAAACAAACCAAGACTATCGCTGGTTCTTCTCGGTCGTCTGCGATGCCAACGCTCCCGACAAATCAGGCAATCCTTTCGTTATGGGGTGGATTAAACGTGCTGAACCTAGCCCAGCTCTGGCTCGCCAATTGGCTCAAGCTACCCCACGCGATCGCGCCACTCTCTACAAACAAGCTGGATTTTGGTATGAAGCCGTAAATACCCTGGCTCAACTCCGACAGTCTGCCCCTCAAGATGCCGCACTAGCTGCTGATTGGTCAAAGCTTCTGCAATCTGCGGGCCTCGGACAACTAGCCAGAGAACCCCTCGTGCAAATCTCCCAACGTCCCAATCGCTAATCTACTTTTTCAATCTCTCTTTCTCCCCCTTCCCTTGCAGGGAAGGGGGCTGGGGGGTTAGGTCTTTCCAAAAATCTCCCGCAACATCTCTAGTTGAGCCGAAACAGGGGCGATCGCATGAGCCGCTATCATGCCGCTTGCAGCCACAGCAGGGAGACCAATACCCGGAAACGTAGAGTCCCCACAGCACAGCAATCCCGCCAGTGGAGTTTGAGGGCCTGGAAAAAGCCCTTGCCCTGCCGCGATCGCTGGCCCATAAGATCCCCGATGCCGACGGAGAAACCGCTCGTGGGTTAATGGTGTTCCCACTAAGGTAACTTCACAACGGGAACGGATATCTGGAATGATCCGCTCTAGTGCCTGCCACATCACCTCTGCACGAGCTTGTTTGAGATCGTGATATTCCTGACTGTGGCGATCGAGCCCCTGCCAAAGTTCATAAGGTTCATTTCCGGGTGTGTAGACATGAATCGTCTGTTTTCCTGGAGGTGCCAAAGTCGGATCGAGCACCGAAGGGATAGAAATCAAAACTACATTTTGCGGAGTGGTGACTCCCTGCGACCAGTCATTGACGACAATATAGTGACAAGCCAGATCGGAGCGAATCTCTCTTGCATCAATGCCTAAATGGAGATGCATAAAGCTGTCACAAGTAGGTGTTTGCTGACGCTGGTTAACAAAGTTGGTCGACAATATACCGTGGGGAACAAGCTTCAGAGTATCCCAAACAGACGCATTAGAGATGACTGCATGGCGTGCTTGGATTGTCTCCCCGCTACGTAACTGGACTGCGATCGCTCGTCGGTCTTTGACTAAAATTCGTTCGACATGGGCGTTGAGTTTGAGCTGCCCTCCCTGCCGTTTTAACCCCCGCACCAAAGCATCGACTAAAGCTCCACTGCCACCCAAGGGATACTCTAAACGCACCCCAGGTCGATACCAATCAGCAAACATAAACGCCACTTCTGCGGCACTAGTTCCTGAAGCTGGCAACCCTGATAGCAAAAAACAGAGCAAATCTAACCAGTTGCGAATAAACGGATCGGTGATCACTCGATCCATGACAGCAGCGAAAGGCCCAGTGATTTGGGGTATTTGCGGTGTATGACGCAGCATAGCCGGAGCGAAACGACCCACCGTTCTCAACGCTCCCCAATCAAACCGAATCGCCGCAGGTGGGATCGCTGTGGCAGCACTGGCTAAAGGAGCCATCACTCGTTGCAATTCACGCCACTCTGCGATCGCCTCAGCGCCCCGCAGTTTTGCCAAAACCTCACAAAATTGGTCAGCTCCGACAGAGGTATCAAAGTCTCCTTCTGGCAAGCAGCAGCCCCAAGTATCATAAGTGGCGCAAGGAACTGTCTCCCCGATCGCCTCTAAGACATGCCGGAGTGGGTTGGCAGAGGGAGCCGCAATTCCAGAATATAAAGACGGCCCAGAGTCAAAAACAAAGCCCTGGCGCTCAAAGGCATGAGCCGCACCCCCAGCGATCGCGTGGCTTTCACAAACTGTGACTTCAAACCCATAGCGGGCTAACAAAGCGGCACAACTCAACCCGCCAATGCCACTACCAATTACAATCACATCGGTGGCAGCATCAAACATAGATATGACTCACTCAAACAACAGCAAATAGGCCTTTAGCAATCTACCAAGGGCTACCAACCATCGTAAACGCAGACCAATAGAAGGGATGAGAGAGATCCTTCGCAGAGAGCCTGGAGAGTTCTGGTGGTAGGGAGATTGGTTGCCCTGTACCTTGCAATTGGCCTTGCTCCACTCGCACTTGCCCCCGGATCATCGCCAACTGTGCCTGCCGCAAAGCTTCTGCCTTAATCGAAGCTGGACGTAATTGCTCGTAAAACTCAGTCATTAATGCTAGCGTGCCCTCATCATCGACCGACCATAAACTTGCTAATACTGACTGCGCTCCAGATTGGTAGGCAACTCCGGCAAACCCTAACTCCGCCTGGCGATCGCCCAACGCAGTCCGACAAGAACTCAGCGTCAACAATTTCACGGGCGGATTATTCCAGCCCAGCTCTGGGAGTTGATCTAAACGCAACTTAGTATCCCAAAGCTGGATATAAGAGTTTTCTGGCAGTCCGGGCTTAAACTCGGCATGAGTCGCGAGATGGATGATATCAAAGGGTTCTGCTTGGCGCTGACGTTTCAAGTTAGGCAGGGTGAAGTCTTCATTTAAGAATGCCTCTCCACCCCACTCCTGTTGAATTTGAGCCACTTCTACAGGTACCGCTGGGAGATCTTGCTGTTCCCGAAACTCGGAAGCTCCCATAGCCAGGACTTCGGCATTTTTCAAGTTTAAATACAGAGTATCGGTCAGACTAATGCTAGGCATCAAACCCAGACTGTATC
>CBIHQL010000573.1:0-3193 GCA_966211855.1 uncultured bacterium | reverse complement strand
GAGGGGTTTGGGGAGAGGTCAGCATCCAATTAGAGGAGAGCAGGAGAAGCCTATTAACTTCTTCTGCTTTTTTAGTCAATTAGATAGTAGGCCGAGAGGCGATCGTACTCCGAATTGCAGGCGCTTGGAAGAACGTGCGGAAATGTGCAAGTCTTTCAGGGGCAGGCTCTGGAGCAATATCCCACAGGCTCTCGTAGAAGAAGAAAGCGACACCAAATCCGCGATCGCGAGCTTCTTGCACTTTAGATCGAATCAGCCGAATCGGAACTGGTTTATTGCGCAAACCAGCCAAAACACCCACTCCTGTCGGGATTTTTTGCTGAGCTTCACGAATTTCTGGGCGGTTGATCTGCTCAACAAAGCTGCCTGTATCTTGGCGGTAAACCTGCACAATCAACTCATCTGCGATATTTTGCTTAACCCACGTCGGCCAATCTTGTAGGTAGCTGTTGTAGGCCGTGACATAGGGATTGGGGGAAACCGAGAAAATCGCGTTAGGCTTGCGTTGTTTCACCGCTTGCTTAAGATCAGCCATAAAAGCCGTGATCTTGGCGGCTCGCCAGCGCATCCAATCAGCATCTTTGGCATTAGCAGGCGCATCCTTTTTGGTTTCCTTTTTGTAGAGTGCGATCGTGTAGGGATCGTAGCCAAACTCACTGGGCAAACAGGTGTGGTCGTCAAACTGGATGCCATCCACATCATATTGAGTGACGATTTCGAGCACCAAGTCGCTAATAAACTGCTGCACCTCTGGCAAGAACGGATTTAGCCAGACCACTTCGCCTGCATCACTTTCTGTAGTTTGGCTACCATCTCGACGCTGAGTCAGCCATTTGGGGTGATTTAAGGCCAACTCTGAGATTGAGGGAGCCATAAAGCCAAACTCAAACCAAGGAATCACAAGTAACCCTTTTTGGTGGGCTTGGGTAGTCAAGTCTTGGAGAATGTCTTGCCCTTGAAGACCTCGACGCACAAAAGGTTGAATTTCAGCTCGTTGAGCGACCGCACTGGGATACAGCGCATAACCTGAATTCCAAACCACCGGATAGAGGGTATTGAAATTTAACTGCGCTAACTGGCTCACGGCCTCCTGGAGCTTGGCGTGATCTCGCAAAACATCGTTGTCATTCTCAGTCATCCACACCCCACGAATTTCGGGAAAAGCAGGTGGGGGAGTAGTGATGGGTGACGCAACTTGCGCGATCGCTCGGATCGGTTGACCCGCCAACAGCCCTGTCAAGAGAGCTGCCATCACGAACAAGAACAAGTGTTTCCAGGCTCGGGCAGCGGATTTGAGAGAACTTGAGCGCCGCTTACCTTGGAAAAGGACGTGCAGTTTCATAGCTTTGAATGCCGGAGCTAACCAGGTGTGCGATCGCATGGGTTCGAGGTGAATTTTCAAACTTATTATTTTATAGGTAGTTGTATTTACAAGAAAGTTCCCCAACAACCAGGACAGATTGGCGAATTGAAATTACTCATCATCCTAGATTGATAAATTGACTCGACTTGCCTCTAATAAATACTGATGTACTTGAGGCGTTGCAGCTATGATCAATCCGGGTCGCTGACAATCACGATCGCTATGCAGAGGGGGTAGCGGCTTACCTTCTAACGTTGTAACGATACAGCCCGCTTCTTGCGCTAGAAATGCTAAAGCGGCTCCATCAATCCACTTTGCTGCTTGCAAGACAACACCTGCAAGTTCTCCTGCCAAGATGCCATTGACATTAGGAATTTGGATATCTGGAGAGTAGTCAATAGCAACATCTAGCACTCGATGCTGTGCTTGCAAGGAAGACGCGATCGCACCCATGCCCCAGCCCAGCAAAATTGTCGAGTTGGTTGGCTCAATGCGTAATGGATGACAGTCTGCCCAATCTGCATCTAATTTGCCTTGCCAGGTTCCCTCACCGCGCACTGCATAGTAGTAGGTATTTTGGGCTGGAGAGATCGCGATCGCGGCTTCAAATTCATCGTGATCCAAAATACCCAAAATGATTTGATAGTTGCGGTGACCATCTAGATAATATTGAGTGCCATCGATCGGATCTAAAGTGACTAGATAATCTCCTTCCGAGCCTAGAGCGATCGCCCGGAAGTATTTGGTGTTGTAAGCCTGCTCGTATTCTTCACCATAAAAGCGGATATTCGGAAAGTGCCCTAGCAGTGCCACTTCAACCAAGGTCTGAATTGACAGATCAGCGTCACTCAAAGCAGCCGCAAAGAAGTTGTCAGAGTCTTCTTTAACAGGCCGTGCCACAATTTTTGATTGAATTTGCCGAGCATAAGCAGCCGCCACTTTGAGGTAAGGAAATAGCGTTTCGAGAATCCAACGAGGGGCGGGCATTTGGGACACAGTTCACGATCTCCATTGCAAGCACCACTGTTTAATCTACGCCATAACGGGCAACTCACTAAGAAATGACCAATGATGACAATTGCAACTACTCAACAGAGAAATTTCTTATAGTGGTTTTTGGGAATCTCTCAAACTGAGCAATTGGAGTTTATATGGCAACTTATCTAGTCACAGGTGCAAATCGCGGGATTGGTTATGAATATTGCCGCCAATTCCAAGCCAAGGGAGAGACCGTAATTGCCGTCTGTCGCACTGCCTCTGAGGAGTTGAAGCAGTTGGGTGTGCAGGTTGAAGAAGGAATTGACATAACCTCCGATGATTCGGTAACAGATCTGAAAAGTCGCTTAGGGGATACTACCATTGATGTACTGATCAACAATGCGGGCATCCTGAAGCGGGTATCCTTAGAAGCCCTAGACTTTGACTGCATTCGAGAACAGTTGGAAATCAATGCCCTAGGGCCTTTACGCGTGACTCATGCACTGTTGCCCAATCTCAAAGCAGGCTCAAAGATCGTGATGATGACCAGCCGGATGGGGTCGATTGGTGACAATACCTCTGGAAACTCCTATGGTTACCGGATGTCGAAGGTGGCATTATCGATGGCAGGCAAGTCACTAGCGCACGACCTCAAACCACGCGGAATTGCTGTGGCGATCTTGCACCCCGGTCTAGTGCAAACCCGCATGACCAACTTTACAGCAGGTGGCATTACACCCGAGGAATCCGTGAAGGGGTTACTGGCTCGAATTGATCAGTTGACGCTAGAGAATACAGGCACATTCTGGCACGCTAATGGTGAAGTCTTGCCGTGGTGAGCCATTCACACTG
>CBIHQL010000572.1:0-3199 GCA_966211855.1 uncultured bacterium | reverse complement strand
GATATGTATGTAGAGGATGATGAAACGTTTGGAAGTAATGAAACTGTAAGGAGACAACAGACGAACTCGGCTATTCTCAGTACTCAGGGGCTCTCACAATCAATTATGGATTTTGAGGTGCGAATGGGTGGAGAGATACGAGTTGAGTTTACTGTCACGGCTGCTCTGATAGATGCCCAAGGTAATGCGGTAGTAGATGGAGAAGTCAAGCTTTATGAAGGGACCTCAGAGAGCACGGGCGATTTGGATGGGGTACGGCAATTTCAGTTATATTGTCCCATCGGTACAACCTTAAATCATTTTGTTCGTGTGAATAATGATGATGAGGGTGGTGACTACGCTACGATTCGCTTGAATATTACGAATGCACCAGCCTAAGACAGAGGCTCGGCAGATGAAGGTTTTAGCTGCCACCGCTAGTTAATAATGGAGCGATCGCTGATGTTCTATATGCAAAGGCGATCGCTCCATCTATCATTTATATTTCAACCAATCTTTGGTTTTTGAAAACGATGCCAGACTTCAACACTGAGATAACTAAAGTTTTCCTTCAAAGCGTTGATACCAAACGATATTAGCCACGATATTGAGCGCCAGAAATAGACCTCCAATCAATGCTGCCAAGGTCGGGTTGTAGTCACCCCGGCTGAGATTTGTCATCCAGAGATGGGTGAGGTCAGAAGATACTAAAAAATCTGCAATAACTGGACAGAGATACATCAGTGCTGCACCGACGATCAACCAGCCCACCATAGAGGTGAGAATAAAAATAGTTTTGGCTGTAGATTGGCTGCCCATAAGCGATCGCACTAAACAACTGAAGTCGAGATTAACATGGGAGATGGGTTAGCTGAGCGCTGTTCTAGATTGTACTCAGTCGCAAATTCATAATTCTATCTAACTCTGTTTTTGCTTGCCTATTCAAGTTTGATAGTTATATGCTAAAGAGAGTAAAAAGTATAAAACGTTGCAAAAGTTTCTAAGTATCCAAGAATGAATGATATTGAAACTCTTAGAAGGTTTTTGGAAGTTCCATTAGAGACTTCGGAGCCTATTTTTCAATACTTTCTAAGCATTCCCGATAGAGAAATTATTTTTCGAGGAGAACGACCAAATCGTTTTCTCTACGTCAGAGGACAGCGCAAGAATAAAGTTTTGCTGGTAGCCCATGCTGACACGGTTTGGGATGATTTCTTTAAAGAATCTAGGCATGAAAGACATGAATTAATCTTTTCAAGTGGTATCTTTCAATCTTCAAGCTCGGTCTGTGGAATTGGAGCTGATGACAGGGCAGGCTGTGCAATGCTATGGTTGCTCAAAGATTTAGGTCATTCGCTCTTAATCACTGATGGGGAGGAAGCAGGAGGTCTCGGAAGTGATTGGTTGATGAGTGATCCGACAAATTCTGATATTGCGGAAGAGATTAATACTCAACATCAATTCATGATCCAATTAGATCGTCGTCATGGCTCAGACTTTAAATGTTACTCAGTCGGCACCGATGAATTTCGAGACTATGTACATTGTATGACTGGGTATACAGAGCCTGATCGTTATTCCTATACTGATATTGTCACGTTATGCCAAGAGATTACAGGCGTAAATCTTAGTGTTGGCTATCGCAACGAACATTCAAGTAAAGAGAGCCTATGTGTAGAGGAGTGGCTAAACACACTGAATGTATGCCGAAGATGGCTGGCTGAAGAGGACTTGCCACGCTTTTCTCTAAAAGCTATTTCTGTTGAAAATGAATAATGGCCTGCTCTTTCTCAGTTCCAACTTGTCAGTCTTGAGGTTGTATTGTTTTTTGCAGGTCAACTCTCAAATGCAGTTGCGTGTAGAGTTGAAGAGTTGAGATTTGCCAGCTTATGAAGACCCCAGATCACTGTGAAAATATGGCGGATATTCGAGCTGAAATTGATCGGCTCGACCGTCAAGTTATTGCCTTACTTGGTCAGCGTTTCATCTACGTCAAAGCCGCCTCTAAATTTAAGTCAAGTGCAGCCAGCGTAAAAGCACCCGAACGTTTTCAGGCGATGTTGGAGCAGCGTCGAGTTTGGGTAGAAGAAGAAGGATTAAATGCTGACGCAATTGAAAAAATGTACCGAGATTTAGTTAATCACTTCATTGATGAGGAGATGAAGCATTGGCGGCAGTCTAGAGCCGAGTAGTTGTCGCCCAGCCAATCGAATGTAGCGGCTAGTAGGTAGTCAAAGCGATCGCTAATGTTTTCGTACAAATGCGATTGGATGTGGAGATTGCTGATGTTTTCGATGGTTGAGATTCGGAGGTTGATATTAAGCTCACCAGTTTATTAATTTACTTATAAAGAATTATCAAATATCAATCATTTCTTATATTGTGAGAAAAACTGAGTACGCTAAGAAATAGTTGTCTTACTCAGCTTGAGTTGCTGCCAAAGCATCAATGCAACTGCAAAAAACGTCACGCTTAATATCGCAGCCTCCCTTTAGAGTGCCGCTTCGTGCTGTTCTGATTATTCCCTTTGTTTTGCAAGTTTCGATTGCAGTTGGGTTAACAGCTGTCTTCTCATTAAGGAATGGTCAAAATGCAGTTAATGATGTTGCCTCTCAGTTGCGAGATGAAGTCACAGCAAGGATCTTGCAACATTTGGCAGATTATGTTGAAGCGCCTCAACTCGTTACACAAATCAATGCGAATGCTGTTCAATTTAAAACGATAGATTTGCAGAACGCAGCCAGTCTAGAGCGACATCTCTGGCAACAAATGCGTGTGTTTAACTCTTTACAACCGATCGCCTTTGGTAGTGAGCAAGGCACCATTCATTCGGTCGATCGGGTGTCTGATGGCTCTCTGGTTATCCGGGCGATTGATGCCTCTACAAACGGTCAGTACCACACATACAGCGTTGATCAACAGGGTAACCGCGATCGCTTACTGCAAGTTAACACGAACTTCGATCCACGCACCCGCCCCTGGTATGTTGAAGCCGTTCAAACTGGACAGCCGACGTGGACTGATGTTTATCCCTACTTCTCATCCATGGGGTTAGCGATTAGTGCCGCCCGTCCCTTTTACAATCAAACGGGACAACTATTGGGCGTAACCAACGCTACCTTGTCTCTCGCTGAATTAGGCAACTTTTTAAGCAGCCTGAAGATTGGGCGCTCTGGACAACCCTTCAGTATGGAGCGCTCTGGCAACCTGATCGCGAGTT
>CBIHQL010000571.1:0-3202 GCA_966211855.1 uncultured bacterium | reverse complement strand
GTTTCGGCATCCGTTGCCTCGCTATTCTCGATTTTGCTCACCGATCGCGGCATTAATGGTGGCGACTCGATCAAGGCGCTCGTTTTCTTGACCATTATCATGACCGTCTTCCTACAAGGGCTGTCAGCAGGCTGGGTGGCTCGTTGGCTAAAAGTAACCTCTACTGAAGCGACTGGGGCCGTCATTATCGGCTGTCACCCCCTAAGTCGCCTTGTGGCTCGACTATTTCAAGAGCGGGGTGAGTCGGTCGTTTTGATTGATACGGATGCCGAAGCTTGCCGAATTGCCGCGGCAGAAAATCTCCGGGTGTTTGTGAGCAGCGGTCTCGACACTGGAGTTTTAGAAGAAGCAGGCTTAGCCTCGGTGGGCACATTTCTAGCGATGACGAGCAATGGTGAAGTGAATGTCGTATTAGCACAACGAGCCGTTGAAGAATTTAACCCGCCCCGAGTTTTAGCGGTGTTTCCTCGCGATCCCCAAGCAGGCGTACCGATCAATAGCAAGAAGGTTTCTCAGGCATTTATTTCAGAGCTGTCGATTAAAACTTGGAACGAATACCTGAGCACAGGAGCCATCAAACTCGGAGAAACGGTGTTACGGGAAGATGGATTTGCCCTGCAACAAGCCCATCTGCACGCTTTGATTCGTTCGGGTGAACTTGTGCCCTTGCTGCTAGAGCGTGATGATCGACTGCAAATTATGCCTGCCAGTGAGGAATGGGAGGTTGGCGATCGCATCATTTATCTGCTGCATGACCCTCGCCCTCGGTTATTGAAGTTGTTGTCAGGTGCAATTCAACCAAAACTCACGGTTGAGAAATTAGCCGAAGTTGAAGAAGTACCCCTCGCTCCCCCAAGTCTGCCAACAGAACCGCTGGTCAATGCTAAAGTCCCTGAATCAGAAAAAGTTGCCGATTAGCGATGGTTCATCAAGCTAAATAAGACACCCAAGCGGGCAGAATTTCGGGCGAACCATACCATAGTCCCCCCGCTCTCGGAGAATGCCGCACCCCCTCCAGCGTTAGGTTCTCAGCACCGCTTAAATGCGCCGATACAACGGGTGTAATACCATCACCCCAACAGTTGCCTTGACCACAAGTGAGTTGGTAGCTGCTGTAAGCTAACCACTGCCCCCACCGTTGCGCCCCATAAATCGCTTTGCCCGCCACACAGACATAACGCACGTCTGAGTAAAAAGCACCAGGATACATTGTGTTGACAAAATCTAAGTTGCGGCGAGTCCAACGCTCTTGGCTGGTATGGGGGCTGCCTAAAGTGATCAGGGTAGCAACAGAGGGCCGAGCATGCCAGAGGTGTTGCACTGCCAGCTTAGGAGCGATCGCATAGGGTTTCTCGCCTAAATAAATCCGAGAGATCCAGCCACCTGCCGAGTGACCAATCAAATTCACTTGCTCAGCGTTATGTTGCTGCAACACCTGTTTCACCGTTTGGTCAAGCTGGTGCACAATAGGGGCGATCGAGCGGCCTCCTAATGTAGGCAACCAATCTTGACGACGCAACGGCACAATCGTGGTCGGGAACCCCAGTTTCTCCAAGGCTTGCGCTAACGCTTGATATTCGATCGCACCCGCTAAATAACCGGGCAAAATCACAGTCGGCAACACCATGACGCTTTTCTAACTCGCTTCACTTTTCTTCATTATCGCTAGGAGTCGGCCCAGAAACAGCCTGCAAATGTGGCAGACTCAATAGTGAGTTAGTTGGATCTGGGGTAACGGGTGACTGATTTTTTGACACAGCAAGTGACACCACACCAAGGCGCGATCGGCACATTGTTTGGCATCGGAGCTGGCCCTGGAGATCCAGAACTGTTGACTCTCAAAGGGTTTCGCCGCTTGCAGCAAGCCTCGGTTGTGGCATTTCCGGCAGGGCTACACGGTAAACCAGGCGTTGCCGAACGAATCATTGCAGGCTGGATCAAACCCGACCAAATTCGGTTGCCCCTAGAATTTCCCTACGTTCATGACTGGGATGCTCTGACCCAAGCCTGGGAGCAAGCAGCCCACACCGTTTGGGCTTATCTCCAACAAGGGCAAGATGTAGCGTTTGTCTCGGAAGGTGATGTTAGCTTCTACAGCACCTTTACCTACTTAGCTCAGACTTTACAGCACCTCCATCCTGAAGCTGTAGTCGAAACCATTCCTGGCATTTGTTCACCCCTAGCGGCGGCGGCGGCATTGGGAATCCCACTTACAGTCCAGTCACAACGGCTAGTGATTTTGCCAGCGCTGTATCACGTATCAGAATTGGAAACCGCGCTGCAATCGGCAGATGTGTTGGTTTTAATGAAAGTAAGTTCTGTCTATGAGCAAGTTTGGCCCATTTTACAGCGGCATCAGTTGCTCAGCCGGAGCTATGTGGTGGAGAGAGCCACCCTTCCCCAGCAAGTGATTTATGCCGATTTGAGCGATCGCCCGACGTTGCAACTTCCCTACTTTTCACTGTTGATTGTGCAAGTCGCTGAGCCTCTGGTCACTACCCTGCAGCCAGAATCTCAGAGAGCCGCAACTTTTCCTTGAGTTCAGCGGTCTGGATGAGCAGCCTGATATTTCTAGCAGCAACCTAAACAGCAAGGTGAGGGAAACTAGGGCTAAGATTTTGAGGGGATATTGATGCACATAAGCCCTTTGACAAGCAGCTTGTAATGACTGAGCGGAGCAGATTGTAGCGGTTATGTCTTATTTGTCTTTAATCAAATCTCTGCCAGAACTCTTAAGTCAGCCTAGTGGCATTGCAACCGTAGCATCTCTTGGCCTACATGGGGTGCTTTGGGTGCTGTTGCCCGTATTACCTCTAGCTTCTAAAACCACTGAAGCAGAAGTACAAAAGCCTGTGCAATTGGTAGAGTTGACCCCGGCTGAAATCAATCGTCTCCCCAATTTTGCGACCCCCCAAATTTCTCTACCACCCCTCCCTAAATCGAATAATCTCTATCCACCGCTACCACCCCTCCAGTCTTCCAATTCATTACCATCCCTAGGGGCACCCTTCCCCAGTAGCTCATCGCTCTTTGCGCCACCTCCGAGCATCTCGTTTGCGCCTTCTACAGCGTTGCCGCCTCCAGTGATGTTTCCGCCGCCCCCCACAACACGGATCGATATTCCCGATACCCCCACTCCGCCACGTCAAAACTCGCGCCCAACGAGTACCTTTCAGCCACAACCGGGCTTCGATGAACTTCA
>CBIHQL010000570.1:0-3205 GCA_966211855.1 uncultured bacterium | reverse complement strand
CTTCGAGCAAGCGCGGCATGGCTACTTCATCCACAATTTGCACCAGGCCTGTGAGACACCTGTTAAATTGCTGCTCGGTCATGAGAGAGTCTTCGAGGGGGAACTCAATAATTGCTCGAATTTCGCCATCTGAGGGGTCGTACTCCCATTGCAGCATTTTGGTTTCCCAAGAAATGCAGAGCATGGTTTGCAAAATGGCATCGCGATATGGGTGGTCTTGAATCTCTGATAAGACCTGCGGCGCAAACAACTTGAAAAATCTGCCGTCTTCATCGAGCTGCACTACGATCACAAAGTTGTCGAGATTTTCGGCTTCAACTCCGGTGATAATCCGCCAATTTTCTTCTTCAAAATCGTAAGTCCAACCGCGATTATCGAGATAGCCAGCAATTTGTTGTAATGTTGCGCCCATAACAGCCTCATCAATTTTGTGAGCGATCGCTAGAGTTTATAACTTCCGTCGTAGCAAATTGTCTGTTGGATCGAAATGGCAGGCAACCCCGCACACAAACGTATCATGTTGCCAACAAAAAACCCCCGCAGATAGCAGGGGCGATCGCAGGAGCGAGAGCGTGAAAGATTTAGACGTTGGCAGATTCTCGGACGAGTTTATCCCAGCCGAGGTCTTTGAGGTTATTGTTGCGACGGAGCGGACGCGTCACAAGTTCCAAAATGTCACGAGCATTGCCAAAGCCGTGGATCTGAGCAAAGGTAAACTCCACCGACCACTTGGTATTGATGCCCCGTGCTTCGAGTGGGTTAGCGTGAGCCATACCTGTGATCACCAAATCAGGCTGTAATTCATGAATGCGCTGGATTTGGTTGTAGTTGTCAGGTTTTTCGACAATCCTTGGAGTTGGAACCCCCATCTCTTGGCAGGTTTTCTCCAGCATCGCCAACTCAGCCGCTTGGTAGCGCTTATCCATGTAAGGAATGCCGATTTCAGGGCACGTCATGCCGCAGCGAATCAGGAAGCGGGCTAGAGAAATTTCGAGGAGGTTGTCGCCCATGAAGAAGACAGACTTGCCGCGAATCAGTTGTAGGTAGTCTTCGAGGTTGGCCCAAATTTGTGCTTCTCGCTCTGCTAACCCTTGGGGTTCAATATTTAAGACTGAGCAGATCTTTTCTACCCAGGCACGAGTACCATCGGGGCCAATGGGGAAGGGAGCACCGATTAACTTGCACTTACGACGACGCATTAAGGTAGTGGCAGTCCGGCTGAGGAATGGGTTAACCCCAGCGACATAGTAGCCTTCTTCGATCACAGGCAATTCTGTATAGCGCTTGGCAGGTAACCAACCACTGACTTTAATACCCTGCTTCTTCAGCTCTAGGGTCAACTGGGTCACGACTGGGTCGGGCAGCGAACCAAATAAGACCAGCGGTTGGTGATCGACATATTCTGACTCTTCGGCAGCGACGTCTTCTTTTTTGCGACCGAAGTGCAGCAGTTTTTGGATGGCGTTGCGCTCGTTTTTCTCTGCATCAGCGATCGGCACTTTTTCGGGACAGCGTTGCGCCATGGCAGCGAGTACGGTGTCTTCACCTTGAGTAAAGGCGTAGTCGAGACCGTTCGCACGCGCCACCACGATGGGAATGCCGATTTCTCCCTCAAGTTTAGGGGCCAGCCCTTCAAGATCCATCTTGATGATTTCGGTGGTGCAGGTGCCGATCCAGACAATCACGCTAGGGTTGCGATCGCGTTTGATTTGCAAGCACAACCGCTTTAGCTCTTCGTAGTCATTGAGCTGAGCTGAGATATCACCTTCTTCTAACTCAGCCATCGCATATCGTGGCTCGGCGAAAATCATCACACCCATGGCGTTTTGCAAAAAGTAGCCGCAGGTTTTGGTGCCGATGACTAAGAAAAAACTATCTTCAATTTTTTGATAAAGCCAAGCCACACAGCTAATGGGGCAAAACGTATGGTAATTCCCCGTTTCGCACTCAAAATTTAGTCCTGATGGTTGAGTATCCGCAAGCGTCATGAACCCTATCCTCTCAAAGTATCTAGAAATGCGTAGGGGTTGGTTGAATCGACTTCTTATGTGAAGACTTTGCGGCCCCCTCCCGTCCCCCTTTCTGGGATGCCCGCCAGGGCTTTATTCTGGGGGAAGCTCCGTTAAAGTTCCCCCCAGAATTGGGGGGTCAGGGGGGCCAATTTTGATTTGTGCAGGAAGTCTAAGGCATCTAGGCGATCGCAGTGAGCCCACAATCTGGCGGTGGAGATGAGACTAAACCATCATCAGGTCTAATTCTTCGTCAGTCGTCTTGGGCGCTGGAGTTGGGTTGAGGTAGAAATCAGAGAGTAGGGCGAACAAGTCGCGATCGGGTGAATCGTTAGGCACCACGCCTTCGGGCTGAGCCAAAATCTGGTCAGCAATATTGAGGTAGTAGTCGCAAACGTAGCTAAGTGATGGGTCAGACTCTGCCATCTCAAATAGAGTTTTGCCCTTAACGCGAGACACCCGAATATCTTCAATTAATGGCAGCACTTCCAAAACAGGCATTGGAACCGCTTCGATGTACTTATTGATCAAGTCGCGCTTGGCTGTGCGGTTGCCAATCAAACCTGCGAGGCGTAAGGGGTGAGTTCTAGCCTTTTCTCTGACTGATGCTGCAATCCGGTTGGCTGCAAACAAAGCATCAAAGCCGTTATCGGTGACGATCAGGCAATAGTCAGCGTAGTTGAGAGGAGCTGCAAAACCCCCACAAACCACGTCACCCAACACGTCAAACAAGATCACGTCATATTCATCAAAGGCGTTGAGTTCCTTTAGCAATTTGACGGTTTCACCCACAACGTAACCACCGCAACCAGCCCCAGCCGGAGGGCCACCCGCCTCGACGCAATCTACGCCACCATAGCCTTTATAGATGACATCTTCGGGCCAAACATCTTCGTAGTGGTAGTCTTTGGCTTGCAGTGTGTCGATAATCGTCGGAATTAAAAAACCAGTCAGCGTGAAGGTGCTGTCATGCTTCGGGTCGCAGCCGATCTGCAAAACTTTCTTGCCCCGCTTGGCTAAGGCTGCTGAGATGTTGCAGCTAGTGGTTGATTTGCCGATGCCGCCTTTTCCATAAACTGCTAGTTTCACGCCAATCTCTCCTACTCAGTTCGTCTCACATTGCCGATCAGCCTGGGTTGAGTGGCGCTCATCAAGAACAGTGGTCAGCGCTCTGGCAACCCGTTGAGTGAATTATT
>CBIHQL010000569.1:0-3216 GCA_966211855.1 uncultured bacterium | reverse complement strand
GATTTGGTCTACAACTCGTTCACCCTGGGCATGGAAGACCACCTGCTCGAAATCTTTGGCGGGCACGACACCAAGGAAGTGATCACCAAGGGCGTTTCGGCAGACTCTGACCTGGGTTGGAGCCGCGATGGTTTAGCTGAACTCAACAAAATCCCTGGTTTCGTTCGAGGTAAAGTCAAGCGCAACACCGAAAAATTTGCCCGGGAACGTGGCATTGGCGAAATTACCGCTGAGGTACTTTACGCAGCCAAAGAGGCCGTTGGCGCTTAATTAGCAAACAGTCATTGTGAATTCTCAGGGGGTATATTTTTTCACCCCCTTTTTCTTTTCATCAAACTCACGCTAATTGCGTCCAGCATCGTGACTTCGTTTACATCGATGAGGTTTGGCGATCGCTACATTAGATCAGATCAAGCAGTATCGGGGGAACATAGTCATGTATGTATTGATTGGTGGTGCGGGGCTGATTGGCCTCAACCTGGCTCAACGCTTAGTAGATTTGGGGCACACCGTGGCAGTGATTGATATCGATCCAGTCGCGTGTCGCTATGCTCGTGAGCAGGTGGGGGCAATGGCCTTTGAAGGCAGCGCAGTCAACACTGAGGTGCTTTTAGAAGCAGGCATTCGTAAAGCCGACGCCTTAGCTGCTGTGTTACGAGATGATGCTCTGAATTTAGCAATGACGACCCTGGCGAAACATTATGGCGTGCCCCAAATTACTGTGCGGATGCGCCACCGCGACTTTGCCGAACCCTACCGAATTGCCGGAGCTACTCACATCATCAACGCGATCGAGTTGGCGGTTTCGACGATGGTGAATGCGATCGAGTATCCCCAAGTCGAGTCGATGATGCACTTTGAGCAGGGGCAAATTGAAGTCCTCAAATTATCCATCCCCAACCAATGTCATGTGGTGGGTCGCAGCGTTGCCGAAATTGCCCAAGACCAACAGTTCCCGACTGGTTCGTTGATTATTGGCTATCAACCTCATCCGCACATGGCACTCACAATTCCTAATGGCAGCACTGTTCTAGAACCTGGCTCGACGATTTTAATTGTCACCAAGCCAGGAACTTTGCATGAAGTCATTGATTTCGTGCAGGGGTGTAGCTAGTCGTCTTCTAGCTTCAACAGTTGCTCATCAATATTGTGAAGGCGCGATCGCACAATTTCTTCTGACAAAACTCGTTTACGCAGGGCATCGTTTAAGGCTCCCTTCTCGACTAGCAATAGGCGGCGACGAATCATGTCGAATTTGCGGCGATCGCCCAGCATTAAGCCAGGGTCATCGCCATCGCCTTGATTGCTGCGACGGTTAAACAAGTCACGCAATGCCTTCTCGGCAGATACCACCCGCACTTGATAGGCCGATCGCATTTCTTCAAAAATTGAGCGAGGTAATACCCCCGTTTTGAGTAAACTGTCTAACTCATCTTGGGCTGCTTTTGCCGAAATGAGTTGGGCTTGCAGGTCTTCAACTTGCTGACGAGCATCTGAAATGACCGAAAGTCTCAAACGTTGGACAATCCACGGTAGGCTTAACCCTTGACCAACTAGCGATAACAACACAGCGCCAAATACTAAGACAATTAGTTCACCGCGCCCCTCTAAGTTAGTGGGTAAGCTCAGCGCCAAAGCCATCGAGAGCGAACCCTTGATGTTGCCCAGAAACAGGACGTGCTGCCACCGCAATGGTATTGGACGGTCGATCCAGCGTACGCCAAACAAGAGCGGATAGACGCATAAGGCCCGCCCGACTTGATAAGCGGCGATCGTCAACAACACAGCAGGTAAGCGTTGCCACAACGTCGCTAAGTCAATTTCTAAACCAATCAACAAGAAAATGAACGTGTTGACTCCGAATCCGGCATAGTCCCAAAAGCTCAGGAGTGTGATGCGACTCGAAGCGGAGACTCCTCGTGATAACCCGAGGTTGCCAATCATCAACCCCGCAATCACCACCGCCACGACCCCAGATACACCGAGCAATTGTCCTAATTGAAATGCCCCTAGCGATACAGCCACCGTGAGCAAGATGCTACTGAGCGGATCATCAGAGCGCACGAATAACCCTGTACTTAAATAGCCTAAGGTGACCCCGATCAATGACCCGCCGAGAATCACCAGCAACAACTCTTGCACACTGTCGGCAACCGTCACAGAGCCAGTGCTGTAAACCTGCAAAATCAAGCCGAACAGGACTAAGGCAATGCCATCGTTAAACAAACTCTCGCCTTCAACAATGGTGGAAAGTCGCGACGGAACTGGGACTTCTTTAAACACCGCAATCACCGACACCGTATCGGTAATCGCCAAAATTACCCCCAGCAGTAGTGCCGGAATCCAAGCTAAGCTCAGGCCATATTTGAGCAACACTGCGGTGACCCCGGAGGCAAGCACGACCCCCGGCCCTGCTAGCAACAAGATGGGTTTGGTGGTACTACGCAAGCGGCTAATGTCAGTGTTAATCGCCGCTTCAAATAGCAGAATAGGCAAAAACAAATTCAGAATCAGCGAAGAGTTGAGGCCGATCCGCTGGGGTAAAAATTCGGCGATCGCCAGCCCTGCCAAGACTAACCCGGTGACATAAGGCAAGCCGAAACGGCGAGACAGCAATGCCACTCCGGTCGCTACCAACAACAAAATAATCAGACTGGGCACTAACTCTGCCACACCGCCTTGACTCGGCGTAATGAGCAGCAGCATCCGTAAAGGCAACTGTAGGGCTTGTATTACCATATCGTCGAAAAAAATTTCTGCTTGAGCAAACTCTGACACGAGAGCGATCGCTTTTCGTGAAATTCGACTAACCTAAGATTTTGAACAGTTTCTTCGCAGTTTATTACTCAACACGAGGATTTAAGTCCGTGACCCCAGAAACGCTAGTGCAAAACCCTGCTGCAATTAATCTTGCGGCATCTGCTTTTAGTCCGGCTGAGTTTGATGAGTCTGTGATGACGACCTACGGGCGTTTTCCCCTCGCTCTCGACCGTGGATCGGGTTGCCGCGTTTGGGATACGGACGGTCGCGAATATCTCGATTTTGTTGCCGGGATTGCCACCTGCACCCTCGGTCACGCTCATCCGGCGATGATTGCAGCGGCGACTCAGCAAATGCAGACGCTCACTCATGTCTCCAACCTCTACTACGTCCCTCAACAAGGCGAGTTAGCCAAGTGGTTGGTTGAGCATTCCTGTGCCGATCGCGTCTTTTTCT
>CBIHQL010000568.1:0-3224 GCA_966211855.1 uncultured bacterium | reverse complement strand
AATAATCACGTAGCTAGCAGTTTGAGGCAAAATGTGGCGCACGATGATATAAAAAGGCCGTCCTCCCATGGCTCTAGCCGCCTGCACAAATTCTCGCTCTTTAATAGACAGCACTTGCCCACGAATCACCCGCGCCAAACCTGCCCAACTCACAAACGACGTGATCAACACAATGAGAAGAAAGCGTTGAGCACTAGTCAGCCCAGGCGGTAACACAGCAGCGAGTGCCACGAGGAGGTAAAGGCTGGGAATTGTCATCAAAACTTCTAAGAAGCGCATGATGATGCTGTCGGCAAGCCCCCCAAAGAACCCCGAAATACCACCCACTAGCATTCCGAGCGGAAACGAAATTGCCACCCCGACCAAACCAATACTTAAGCTGATGCGGCCCCCGTACAGCAGGCGACTAAATTGATCGCGTGCCTGCTCATCGGTGCCTAGCAGATTGAACTTACCAGGGCCATTGGTGCCAAACAGGTGGCGATCGAACTCAATGCCGAGGATTTTGTAAGAATAACCTTGAGCAAACAAGCGCAGCGGTGACGGTTGGTCGCGATTGATGATCAGCTTGCGATCGCCTGTTTCTAAATCAACCGGGCCTTGAGTCGTGGGGTAGACGTGCGGGCCAATAAACTGTCCGGCTTGATTACGCCAATACACCTGCGTCGGTGGCAACAGTGCTCCATCCGGCTGCGAAACGTAGGGATCGTAGGGCGCAATAAAATCTGCCCCTAACACTGCAATATAAAACACCAACAGGATGATGGCTCCAAACCGAGCCAAGGGATTTTTTTTAAGCTTCCGCCACCAATCCATACACCGTTACCTAACTTTGTCGCTCATGATTTTCCGCTGTGGCCCCCACGATAGCAGGCCGTGATTCCAAATTGCTAGCGTTGTCGGCCCGTGAGTCAGACAAGCTTGTGGGTTCTAAAGCTGTAGCATTAGTTGGGCGAGAGGTTAAAGCATTGTAGAAAAAGGAGCCAGTTTGCGGCGGCAAGGTCGGGTCTGCCACAATCTCCACCAAACTTTTGACCACGCCTGTCAGCGGGATTGCCAAAATCACTCCTAATAAGCCACCCACTTTTGCCCCTAACAGCAATGAGGCGAAAATAATTACCGGGCTTAAGCCAGTTAGGTTGCCCATGATCCGAGGGGCAATCAAGTTGTCTTTGACCTGCTGCACTGCGATCGCGACCCCTAACACTTGCAGCGCCAACCACCAGTCGATAAATGCCACTACCACACAGACAGTCGCAATCCCTAGCGTGGCCCCAATAAAGGGGATCACTTCCATCACCCCAATAAACACGGCGAACACCAAGAAGAACGGCACACGCAACCACCAAAACGCCAGGGCTAGTGTCACTGCCATAAACAGCCCCAGCAACAACTGCCCTGCAAAAAACTGACGTAGATTGCCCCGCAATGACTCAGTTAAGCGATCGCGAATTGACAGTGAAAAAATGCTGATCAACCCTCGCCACACGCGATCGCCATCGAGCAGCATGTAAAACGAAATCACGACAATCAATACCAGGTCTAGCGTCCAGTTCACAGTGCCCAGTACCAAACCAAATCCTTGAGCGGCGATCGCCTGTGCCTGTTCTCGCACTTGCGCCGAAAATTGCTGCTCTACAATCTGGACATCAAAGGGTAAACTCCGCGCCTCACTCCAGGCTTGAAACTGGGTCAACTGTTGCCGTCCAGACTCTAGCAAACTTGGGAAATTGACTGCTAACTGCCGCGCTTGGTTAAAGACAGGGGGGGCGATCGTCAAACCTGCGACCGTTACTGCAACGCCAGCCGCTAAATAAACCAACGCCGCAGCTAAACCACGAGGCAACACAGGCTGCAAACGCACCACCGCATAATCTAGCAAGAAGGCAATCAGCCCAGCCGTGACCAAAATGCTAATCAGGTCAGCAAAATAGTTAAGAGCATTCAGCGTCAACCAGCCGACAACCAACACCAATAACCAAGTGATCAGCAGTTGTTGAACTGGGGAAAAAACACGATTCATGGGCTCGTTACAAGGCTCTTATTCTCAGATTCTTCGTGCTCAACTACAAAGACATTGGAGTAGAGGTTGGCAATAATTTGCTTCCCTTGTTGGGTCAATGCTAAGTAGCTCAAGGCATCTTTGACATAAGGATAAACCCCATGCCAATAAAATTTAGGATAATTCCGTCGTAAGTCTGAGGGGTTACGATATCCCAGCGCTTTGTTAACTCCTGTTTCTTCAAATTCGTAGAACAAAGCGCAGATTTTTTTCAAATAGCGGGGGTCACTGAGCTGACCAATTAGATCAGACGCGCGAAGTAAACCTGCATAGTTGACCGTTGCTTGATGATCTTCCAGCGACGGAACCGGAAAACGCGTTAACTCAATGTTGCACTTAATGAACTCGGCATCAATTAAGCGATGCCCACCAAAGCGCTCATCAACAAACAGCTTGGCACGGTCTACATGGTAAGGCGTCAAACTTGCATCGGATGAGCCTGGTGGTAACAGCACCATTTCGCCATCTTTACCTGTGGCATACCAGCCATCTTTGTCTTGCCGACAAACCCCTTTGACATAGCCAATGTCGTGGCACACCAACGAGATAATGAAGTGCAGCCAGTCTTCGCAAGAAACCCCGCCTTCGCGAATGTGCCGCCCCCGCAAAATCTCTTGCCCTACCAATGTCACTAAAATCGTGTGCTCGACATTGTGATAAAGCGCATCACTGTTGGCGATATTCTCCAGGGCCATGCTGCCAGCCCAACCGATGATGTCTTCGTAGTCGGTCTTCCATCCACCGTAAGTTCGTCGATAGCCTTCTTTGAGCTGGAGTACAAAGTGATCAATCAAAATTTCGGTGGCATTAAACATTCTGAGTACTCACTTTTGCTATCTGAAAATGGCGGAAATGGGGTAGCCACAGTTACCTAAGTTGTTCAGTCGCGATCGCCAACAATCGGTATAAGCCAAGGTAAATTTTTCTTGAATGATCACCCACAAGGTATTAAGTTACTCAGTCACCTACATCTACAGCAAGCTTGAGCAGGTTCTTAGATCTAGTCAGTAGAAACTGTGATGCACTCAGCGTGTTAGCGACTTTATCAATATCAGTGATCTAAGTTTTATCTTAGACGGTCAACTGGAGATTCAGTGCGGTGGTCTTAACCCGCGATCGCCCTCTCCCCAAACACCAACCTCCCATTCCGAAATTCTCCCAC
>CBIHQL010000567.1:0-3225 GCA_966211855.1 uncultured bacterium | reverse complement strand
CTTCCAATTCAGCAACATCTTGGCGCGAATACAGTAAGGGCAAGTTTGCCAAGTGTAGATTTCGACATGAGCCTTCATCTGCTCAGGATGCCGACCCAGCATTTTATTCAAAAAATTGAACATCGTACCTGACTCAAAGCACTATCCAAACTTTAGTGCAGCGGCAGCGGAAAGATCAGCAATAAGCTAAAACCCGCGATCGCAAAACTCACAGACACCCCTAGCAGCTTGAGATGACTTTGCCAGCCTGGAGGTGTCGCCGGATCACTAACCTTCTTGGTTGAAGCAGGCACCATCAACAAAAGCAGACTCCCAATAGTCATCAAGCTGCCCAAAATTGCCAAACTGCCACCGACCCAAGCGATCGCCAACCACCCAACTTGCTGCATGTTGACTCTACTCAACCCTGCTTTGATTTTCGCGCGAATTCTCCATAAAAAAGCCCTCCAGCGATCGCCAGAGGGAACTAAGAGAGGAGAGGATGGCTTAAATGTCGTAGATCAAGCACTCAGAAGCACTGGGATATTGCACACAGTGTTGATCAAAAAAACTTTTGGCTCGTTGATGAGCGGCGGCTGCATGTAACTCTTCCACAATGTCCCAGGCAACAACACATTCCTTCGACATTGCACCATACAGTTCCTTCGCTTGGTGCGCTTGAGCGATCGCGGCTTCGATTCTTTCCGGCATCGTGCTGTGAGTGCCGTCGCGAACTTCTAAAAGATGAGACATGAGGTTGAACCTCCTACCGATGTCGGTTCTTTGAATCATTGAGCTTAAAGTGCCCGTTTTCTAGCCAGAGATCACAACCAAACAGAACCATTCTGAGCCGAAGTCAGATCTTTGTGTCGAGGGCATACCCGCACTTTGGTAAACTTAAAGACTGAAATTGCCAGTTAAAACGACGCGAAATCAGCAGTTTGGAGGATACACCTGGTGGAAAGCACGCTCGGTCTTGAGATTATTGAAGTAGTTGAACAAGCTGCGATCGCCTCTGCTCGTTGGATGGGTAAAGGCGAAAAGAACACCGCAGACCAAGTTGCTGTAGAAGCAATGCGGGAACGGATGAACAGAATCCACATGCGAGGCCGGATCGTGATCGGGGAAGGGGAGCGCGATGATGCTCCTATGCTCTACATTGGCGAAGAAGTAGGCATTTGCACCCGCGAAGATGCCAAAAGCTTCTGCAACCCAGACGAGCTGATCGAGATTGACATTGCAGTTGACCCTTGCGAAGGTACCAACCTCGTTGCTTATGGTCAAAACGGTTCGATGGCAGTACTGGCGATCTCCGAAAAAGGTGGCTTGTTTGCAGCCCCCGACTTCTATATGAAGAAGTTGGCAGCTCCCCCGGCAGCAAAAGGCAAAGTAGACATCCGCAAGTCTGCCACCGACAACCTCAAGATTCTCTCTGAGTGCTTGAACCGCTCTGTTGAAGAATTGGTAGTTGTTGTGATGGATCGCCCCCGTCACAAAGACCTGATTCAAGAAATTCGCCAAGCGGGCGCGAGAGTGCGTCTGATTAGCGATGGTGACGTGTCTGCTGCTATCTGCTGTGCGTTTGCTGGTACCAACATCCACGCGCTGATGGGGATTGGTGCGGCTCCCGAAGGTGTGATCTCCGCTGCGGCAATGCGTTGCTTGGGTGGTCACTTCCAAGGTCAGCTGATCTACGATCCTGCTGATGTCAACACTCCCGAAAGCAGCAACTGGAACCGGGAAGCTAACATCGCTCGCCTCAAAGAAATGGGCGTTGCTGATCCCGATCGCGTTTACAACGATGATGAACTGGCTTCAGG
The DNA here is from genome assembly GCA_966211855.1 of uncultured bacterium. Classification (GTDB taxonomy): domain Bacteria; phylum Cyanobacteriota; class Cyanobacteriia; order FACHB-46; family FACHB-46; genus CBIHQL01. The sequence goes on along the minus strand of CBIHQL010000567.1, from coordinate 1,426 downwards.
TCAAACCGTTCTGTTCGCAGCTTGCGGTATCACCCCTGGCACCTTGATGGATGGCGTTCGCTTCTTCAGCGGTGGCGCTCGGACTCAGTCTTTGGTTATTTCCAACCAGTCGAGAACGGCTCGTTTCGTAGACACCATCCACATGTTTGATGCTCAGCCCAAGTCCATCCAACTGCGCTAAGCTCCAACTGATTGCGGGTTGAGAGGTTAGTTGAATGGGGCATAGCACTGCTGTGCCCCTACATCATTCTGCAAAAGCTAAAAGATTCAACCGCAGCTACAGCTAGGAAATGCCACACTAAAATCATTAGGCGATCGCAATTAAGCACGCTGTTGGATCGTTTGTCCAGCACGGCACGCTAGATAAACTTTTCCTAACTTGCCTGCTTTCGGTACTTTTTTAGTTTTAATTTAGATTTCTAAAGATCCATTGATTTAGATAGCTAGACGCTGGTTATCAAAACGCTTTTATATCAATTATTCCGTCTGGCTTGGAAGACGACACCTTTTGGGAGGGAAGATGAACATTGCCGTTGTGGGCCTCAGCCACAAAACAGCCCCGGTTGAAGTTCGTGAGAAACTCAGCATTCCAGAACATCAGCATGATGCCGCCCTTGCTCATTTGCGGAGCTACCCGCACATTCAAGAAGCCGCCATCTTAAGCACTTGCAACCGCCTCGAAATTTATGTGGTGATGACCGAGTCAGAGCATGGCATTCGGGAAGTGACCCAGTTTTTGTCAGAGCACAGCAAACTCTCCTCGCCAGCTTTGCGTCCCCACTTGTTTGTGTTATTGCACCAAGATGCGGTGATGCACTTGATGCGGGTGGCCTCCGGTTTGGATAGCTTGGTCTTGGGTGAAGGTCAAATCTTGGCACAGGTGAAAAACACCCACAAGCTCGGTCAACAGCACAACGGCATTGGTCGCATTCTCAATCAACTCTTCAAACATGCGATCTCAGCGGGCAAGCGTGTGCGTACCGAAACCAGTATTGGGACAGGTGCAGTCTCGATTAGCTCGGCAGCGGTAGAACTGGCACAAATCAAGATGCCCAACTTGGCGGCTTGTCGAGTGGCAATCATCGGGGCGGGCAAAATGGCGCGGCTGCTGGTGCAACACTTGATCTCGAAAGGTGCTGTCGAGATTTGCATCCTTAACCGTTCGTTGCAGCGGGCCGAAGAGCTTGCGAACCAGTTTAAGGAAGCTGAGTTGCGGTTGTGCTTGCTCTCGGAAATGTCGGAAGTGCTGGCCTGCTCTGACTTAGTGTTTACCAGCACGGCATCTACCCAACCAATCCTCGATCGCGCCAAACTGGAAAATTGTTTGGCTCCCAATCAACCGCTGATGTTGATTGATATCTCGGTGCCGCGCAACGTCGATGCCGATGTCAACGATCTCGAATGCGTGCAGGCTTTTAACGTTGAT
>CBIHQL010000566.1:0-3225 GCA_966211855.1 uncultured bacterium | reverse complement strand
TTGCTGTGGAAAGGGGAGATGTCGATCAGGCTTTAATTTGGGTGTTGCTTGTAACGACGATCGCGCTGATCGGGTTAGTGGGCTTAAATCAAAGCGGGCGATCGCCAATCAAAAGTCCAGGAGAATCTGCTCAGTTAGGAACGTGGAGCTTACTCATTTGGCGGGTCACCCAGCAGGGGTGGTTGAAGTTACCCCGTCAATCGAAGACTAAGTATCGAAGTGACGCGAGCAGATTACCCAGCTTATTCGTTGAGATCAAAAAGCCATTGGCTGTCTTTGAGTTGGATGTGACTCTGCAAGCAGGATCGCAACCACTGGGATTGTTAGGGGCGTCGGGGTCTGGCAAAAGTATGACGCTCCGCTGTATTGCAGGCTTGGAAACTCCTGCACAAGGAAGCATTATTTTGAATGGCAGAGTTCTGTTTGATGCTCAAAAGGGAGTAAATTTGCCGAGTCAGCAGCGGCGGGTAGGCTTGGTGTTTCAAAATTATGCCCTGTTTCCTCATATGACTGTTGCTGAAAATATTACGTTTGGGCTGCAACAGTTTTCGCGGCTAGAGCAGCAGCGACGTTTGGCTGAGCAAGTGGTAGCGATGCAACTGCAAGGCTTAGAAAATTGCTATCCTCAGCAGTTATCGGGTGGGCAGCAACAACGGGTCGCTTTAGCCAGAGCTTTGGTCGTTGAGCCAGATATTTTGCTATTGGATGAACCGTTTTCGGCGCTGGATACGCATTTACGGCATCAAGTTGAACGCCAGTTGCGAGATACTTTGGCGACCTATAAAGGCGTCACCCTGTTTGTGACCCACAATATCGAAGAAGCTTATCGGGTTTGTGCCGATTTGGTAGTGCTGGCAAAAGGACAGGTAGTGAGGGCTGGGCCTAAAGCTGATGTCTTGGCGCGTCCAACCACGGTGAATGCCGCTCAAATGACAGGTTGTAAAAATATCTCGCGGGCGATCGCGGTTGGCACGCATAGTCTCGAAGCTTTGGATTGGAACTGTAGCTTGACTGTATCTGAGCCAGTTGCCGCAGACTTAGCTTTTGTCGGCATGCGGGCTTACCAATTGAGATTCGCCGCCAACCTTGAACAACCTAATACTTTTCGCTGTTGGTTAGCGCAAGCTAGTGAGACACCGCATCGGATCACGCTTTACCTCAAGCTGCATACACCACCCCAAAATTCGCAGGATTACCATTTGCAAGCAGAGGTTCTACAAGAGAAGTGGCAACAACTGCAAAAACAGGCTTGGCCTTGGTATATACAGCTAGAGCCATCGCGGTTGATGTTGTTATTGCCCTGACCTGGTGCCATCAAAATGAGGTTGCGATCGCCTGCTTCTAATTCCCTAGCGCATCCAGATTAGCGAAGCTGCACCAAGCTTTAGAATTTCTTCGGCTCTTGAGTCAGAGTTCTGGCTAAAAGTCTCCTAAATCATGTTCTACCTTGGATCAAGGGGGATTAAAACCTCATCTTTTGGCCCTTGGGCTGACCGCATTTTAAGGAGCAGAGAACTTGCAGAAGCAATATGAGCAGAATTGGCAAGCTTTAATCTTAGGGACGCTGGCTGCGGTGATTGTCCTGCTGGGGCTGAATGCCTTTGTAGTGATTAACCCTGGTCAGGCAGGCGTGTTAAGTATCTTGGGTAAAGCGAGAGATGGAGCGTTAGCAGAGGGAACGCATCTCAAGCCACCTTTTATTTCCAGAGTGGATGTGTATGACTTAACGGTGCAAAAGTTCGAGGTTCCGGCTCAAAGCTCGACGCGTGATTTGCAAGATTTATCCGCTCGGTTCGCGATTAACTTTCGCATTGACCCTGCTCAAGTGGTTGAAATTCGCCGGAAGCAAGGCACGTTAGAAAATATTGTCTCGAAAATTATTGCTCCGCAAACTCAAGAATCTTTCAAAATTGCGGCGGCGCGTCGAACTGTTGAAGAAGCGATCACCAAAAGAAATGAACTTAAAGAAGATTTCGACACTGCTTTGGGGCAACGGTTAGAGAAGTACGGCATTCTCGTGCTCGATACCAGCGTTGTAGACCTCACCTTTTCGCCGGAGTTTGCTCGAGCTGTTGAAGAGAAACAAATTGCCGAACAACGGGCACAACGGGCGGTTTATGTGGCGCAAGAAGCTGAACAAGAGGCCCAAGCAGATATCAACCGAGCCCGTGGTCGAGCCGAAGCTCAACGGCTGTTGGCAGAAACCCTCAAAGCTGAAGGTGGACAACTTGTACTGCAAAAAGAAGCGATCGAGGCTTGGAGACAGGGAGGCTCGCAAATGCCTGAGGTTTTGGTGATGGGGGATCAGTCGAGCGGTGTGCCGTTTCTTTTCAACTTGAACAATCACTCATCTGCCCCACGCCTAAAATCAGCTTCATAGCTCGCTTAGTAGCCCAATTTCTGGCGCATTTTCTCTCGCACTGTGCGGGCATCGCTGTAGTCGGGTTGAATCTGAAGTGCTTTGTCAATGGAGGCGATCGCTTCATCAAAGCGGCGCATATTCCAGAGGGCAACGCCGCGATTATTCCAGGCTTCAGCTAAATCAGGTTTAAGGGCTGTGGCTTTGTCAAAGGCAGCGATCGCTTCAGAGGGGCGGTTTAACAACAATAGAGATGACCCTTTATTGCTCCAAGCTTCGGCGTAGTTGGGTTTGATGGCGATCGCTTGGTCATAGGCGGCGATCGCTTCTTCATGGCGTTTTAGCTGGTCAAGGGCATATCCCTTACTCCATAAAGCTTCTGCTGATTTAGGATTAATGGCGATCGCTTTGTCGCAAGCAGTGAGCGCTTCTCCAGCCCGTTGCAGTTGATTGAGGCTATAACAACGTCCCCACTGAGCTTCAGCATTGTTCGCGTCTTGAGCGATCGCTTGCTCATACAACGCCAACGCTTTTTCGGGTTGCTTAGCAGTCCGCAGACTTTCAGCCTCAACCAATAACGGTGCGATCGCTGGCTGGGCTGGAGAGGGTGCAGTTACGGGAGAGGTAGGGCTGGAGGACGAAGTATTAGTAGGGGTTTGAGCGGCAGGCGAAGCGTTTGAGCTTGATGAAGTAGATTGGGGCTGCTGGGCAGTTAGACGGCGCTCTCGGCACCTCTTCCGCGGCGGACCATATATTTGATATTGACGGCGCGGAGCTTCGTCGCGGTCGTCGCGGTCAAGGCATCAAGCAGGCGCACCTCGCGCGGCGTGCCGGGTTCGAAACGGCGGGCACGGATATCGGCGGCG